>NZ_QTXV01000013.1:0-67495 GCF_003461825.1 Prevotella sp. AM42-24
TATAAAATAAGTTAAACTAAAATGCTGCGGAATTTAGGTATTAGTAAAAATGCCTTTTGAGGGATAAACTGCAATATGGTTATTTAAATTTTCTAAGTTTATGAAGTGTTATAATACCAGACTATTCCATTTTATAATAATTGTATTAATTGGATTTGTTGGCTGTTTACTTACTGTTGGCTGCGTGAAGCATCCAAAGAAATATGTCGTCGGAGTATCCCAATGCTCTGAGGATATCTGGCGCGATAAACTCAATGATGAGTTGAAGATGGGAGAATACCTCAATGATTCTATTATTGTGAAACTTGCTTCTTCGAATGATGATAATGTGTTGCAGAACAAGCAGGTCAACCAGTTTGTAGATGAAGGTGTAGATTTGCTGATTATTTCTCCTAATCAGATGAGTGCCATTTCCAAGGCTGTTGAGCGTGCCTATGACAAGGGAATCCCTGTGATTTTGTATGACCGTATGTCCAATACTGATAAATATACAGCTTTCATAGGTTGTGACAATTATAAGATAGGTAACTCTATGGGCAAATATATAGCTCAGCAATTGCAGGGTAAGGGACGTGTTGTTGAGATTCGCGGACTTGAAGGGTCTTCCCCTGCTTTGGAGCGTCATCGTGGTTTTATGGATGCGCTTAAATCCTATCCGGATGTTCAAGTAGTAGCTTCTGCTGGTGGAGATTGGAAGGAGGAAAGCGGTATTCGTGCAATGAAGAAAATACTGAAAAAGACGCAGGATTTTGATTTCGTCTTTGCTCATAACGACCGCTTGGCTTGGGGTGCATACGTGGCTGCTAAGCAGATGGGCGTAAACCGCAATTATAAATATACCGGTGTGGATGGTATGGCAACCGAGGGTGGGGGTCTGGAACTCGTGCGTGATGGAGTGTTTGATGCATCCTATCTTTATCCTACTAAGGGCGATGAGGTTATTGCCTTGGCTATGAGGATATTAAATCATCAACCCTACAAGAAGGATAATTATCTGAGTACTTCCATTATTACCAAGGCCAATGCTGAGCTTACTTTGATGGAAGCAAGAGATGCTGAGCGGCAGGCACGGAATCTGAAAACTTTGCACAAACAAGTTGATCAGTATCTTGCTGACTATAATTCTCAGCAAGTCATGCTGATAGGCTTATGTCTGTTTCTTTTTATCTGTATTGCTGGTGCAGCGCTGATATTCAGAGGTTATGTTGTTAAAGTAAAGTTGAACGAAAAACTGGCAAATACGAACGATGAACTGAAAAGGGTTAATGGCGAATTGGGACAGAAAAATGATGAGCTAAAGCGCTTGAATGATGAAGTTATGGAATTAACTAATTCCCGCTTGGTATTCTTTACCAACATCAGTCATGAACTTCGCACGCCGCTTACTTTGATAGCAGATCCGGTAGAGATGCTTTTGGAGGATAATAGTATCAAGGGGAAAGCAAGAGATTTGCTGAAGATGGTACAGCGTAATGCCTTGGCACTTCAGCAGTTAGTAGGAAGTATTCTTGATTTCCGCAAGATTCAGAATGGAAAGATGGATTTGGAACTTTATCGTTTTGACCTTGTAAAGGCGTTGACGCTTTGGACAAGTGATTTCCTGCTGGCAGCTGAACGCAAGCATATCACGCTTCATCTGGATGTTGAAGAATTTAAGAGGCAGGGAGAAATTGTGGCTGATAAAGAGAAAATGGCTCGTGTAGTATTCAATCTCTTAAGCAATGCCTTGAAATATACTCCTGCTGGAGGCGATATATTTGTATCTTTAAAAACGGTTGATCCTCATCAGGTTAAAGGTTTATCTGCCGAGACCATCAATTCTTATAAGGATTTCTTCCGTATCGATGTGCGTGATACGGGTATGGGAATTTCTCATGAAGAAGCTGAAAAGGTGTTTGAACGTTTCTTTCAGGCCAAAGGTGCTGCCAGTGGAACGGGTATCGGATTGGCCCTTGTCAAGTCGTTTGTGGAGTTACATCATGGCAAGGCTTGGGTGGAGAGCAAAACGGATCAGGGTAGCAATTTTATAGTAGTTATTCCTTGTAAACAGATAGGTGATGCACAGGTTATCCACAATGATGAGGAAATTGTGGATAACTCTGAAAGTACTTCATTATCAGTAGGTAAAATGACGATTAATGAGTCTGATCTGCAGTATATCGACGATGGAAATAAACAAAATGGAAAACTCCAGAAGTTATTGGATGAGCAAGGAAATAAACCTTCTTTATTGGTGATTGATGATAATAATGACATTCGTCAATATATTCGCACGCTTTTGCAGGATAAGTTTTATATCTTTGAGGCTTCCGATGGTAAGGAAGGGTTGGAAATCGCCCGGAAGGAAGTTCCTGATTTGGTAATCTGTGATGTCATGATGCCTGTGATGAATGGTTTGGAATTTACAAGGCAGTTGAAAACCCAGACCATCACTTCTCATATTCCTGTCATTGTGCTCACTGCTAAAAATTTGGATGAGCATCGTGCCCAAAGTTATGAGTATGGTGCTGATTCTTACATTACCAAACCATTCCATGGCAAGGTTCTTTTGTCCCGTATAGAAAACCTTCTCAAGCAGCGAAGATTGCTGAAGAGTCATTTTGAGAATATTTTCAATCAGACTTCTCAAACAGCAGAACAGGAAGTAGCTATGAACCAGTTGGAAGATAGAGACAAGCAGTTCCTCAATCAACTTCATGCTATTATCCAGAAGAATCTTTCTGACAGTGAGTTTGGCGTAGAGGATATTGGTAAAGAAATCGGCTTGAGTCGTGTGCAGCTCTATCGCAAGGTGAAAGCGATGACGGGTTCTTCTGTAGTAGATTTGCTTCGCAAGGCTCGTCTTGCCAAGGCTAAACGACTACTTGAAAGCCGTAGTATGAGTGTTTCAGAGGTTGCCTATGAAGTCGGTTTTTCTGCACCTTCTTACTTTACGAAGTGCTTTAAGGAAGAATATGGTATGTTGCCAGGAGAAGTAGGGAATAACTAAAGTCTTTATTCCCAATCTTCAAACTCCAGTTCCAGTTCCCGGTATTCTGGTCCTTGGCTACTGTTTTCCCTGTCCTCTTTCTTTGCTTCTTCTGAAGTAGCATTGCTTACAGACAAGCCGAGAAGGCGGATAGGGCGGCTGGCGGAGTAATCCACTTGTTGGAGCAATCGCTTGGCAAGTGGGAGTATTTCTTCTTTTTCCTTCAGGATTTTCTCTTGTGAAATGCTGCGGGTAATCTGGGTGAAGTCGGAAAACTTCACCTTTAAAGTTAATGTCCTACCCTCAAACCCACTCTTGGAAATCCGCTCCTGGAGTTCAAGTACTGAATGATAGAGTTCTATGATGACTGCCGTTTTTTTATAGATATCTTCCAGAAAAGTCTGTTCGCATCCCACAGACTTCCTCACTCTGCTTGTGATAACAGGTCTGTTGTCTATCCCACGGGCAAAGTCATAGAAGATATGACCGGCTTTTCCGAACACTTCAACCAGATGTTCCTCGGATACTTTCCGTAGGTCAGCTCCGTTGAAGATACCCATGAAGTGCATCTTTTGCAAGGTTTTCTTGCCCACGCCCCAGAAATCCTCTACGGGTAGCTGGGCGATGAAATCGAGCGCTTTGTCTGGATGGATGGTGCAGATACCATCAGGTTTACGGTAATCAGAAGCCACTTTGGCGAGAAACTTGCAGTAGCTGATGCCAGCCGAGGCGGTGAGTCCGGTTGCTTCCTTGATACGGGTTTTGATTTCTTTGGCGATATCCACCGCCAGTTCTATCCCTTTCTTATTCTGTGTTACATCAAGAAAGGCTTCATCTATGGAGATGGGTTCGATGAGATTGGTATATTCCTGGAATATCTGATGTATCTGATGGGATATTTTAGCGTAATAATCATGCCGGCAGGGCACGATGATGAGATTAGGGCAGCGCTGCTTGGCTTGAGCGATGGATTGCGCCGAGTGAACGCCATACTTCCTTGCCTCATAGCTGGCTGTAGAAACCACACCACGTGGACCGTCGAAGCCAACCGCTACCGGTTTGCCCCGAAGTTCCGGATTGTCTCTTTGCTCTACAGCCGCAAAGAAGGCATCCATGTCGATATGTATGATCTTGCGTTCTTCCATCGTCTTGTTGTAATCCGACTTATCTCAATCTGATGCAAAGATACTGTTTTATTCTTTTTTGAAACAAATCTTTTAGAAAATTTTGCTTATTAGATGCTTCAGGTGCTTCTTTTGCTGATAAAAAACGTTCATTGGCTATTAATTTTGTTGCAATGAACGGAAAGTTATATCAGATGAAAGTATATTTTAAGTATGTGTTTAGACCTTTATATAATTTTGCAGCAGAAATCAAAACAATAACGCTAACAATTAAAACATTAAGGTTATGAATACCTATTCTATGAGAAAGTCAGCAGCCATGGTGCTTGCGCTTTCATTACTTCATGTCTCTTCAGTTTTAGCACAAGACGACAATACCAACTCTAAGGAGGAAGGTAATCGTAATGTGATGTTGAATGCAGCCAGTGCGAATGGTCCTCGTGAGATTCAGATTGGTCTTCCATCAGCCGATGTCAATGTGTTGGAAAATGGTTTGCCTGTTACTTATGCAACCAATCCTCATTCTGTAAATACGATTTGGCGTGGTGATGCAAGTTTGAGCCATCAGGGTTTGCTCAAGATTGCTGAAACAGCTATCACTACAGGTAATATCGGTTATGCTGTGAATTCTTTCACCCAGAAGGGACAGAAAGGTTTCAATGGTACTTTGAATTATAAGAGCAATCACTTCGGATTGCAGGAATTCTCTTTGAATATGAATGGTGATTTGGGAAGCGACTGGTACTACAGCTTTAATATGTATCAGGATTTCGACCCAGGAACCTTCAAGATTAAGTCAACTCCTTATCAGGATCGTACTCAGATTTACAAGGCGCTCCTTACAAAGAAGTATAACGGCAACCGTGGTGAGTTTACTGCTATGTATAAGTATGCCAACAGCCACAACGTATATAACTATGCTACCCAGAGTGCTCCATTCATTTATGTAGGTGATGGAAGCGTGAAGGAGTATGGCAACTTCAAGCTCGGAACCACCTCTTATCTTCCTGTAGATAATGATATGACCTATCGTGATATGCGTACTGGTGAGTTGAAGCAGACTTCTCTCTATGATGCCTGTCTGAACAAGACAAGCGAGGTAACTCTGATGAACAACTACCGTTTTGACAACGGTTTGAACTGGAAGGCTACCTTGAAGTACGATCACTCACGTGGTGCGATGGTTTACCAGTCACCAATGTCTATCATCGATTTGAAGAACGAGGCTAACAAGGGCGTATATAATTATATGTATCGCGACATCGACGGACAGACTAAGGCTTACGATGGTCAGTATGTGCAGACCCGTATGTCCTGTCTCAATGCCGGTAAGATTGATGAGGCTCTTTTCACCACCGAACTCAGCAAGAAATTCAGAACTTCCACCTTCCGCATCGGCGTGAATGAGTGGTTCTACCATATCGATTATTGCTCAAATACAACCATGTATGACCAGAGTGTTCCTGCGGATGGCAGTTATGCGTTGCGTGTCTGGGATGCTAACCAGCGTAACAGCTATTTCTACGATTTCAACAAGAATGCCTCTGAGTATTACAAGGGAAGCGAAAACAAACTGGCTCTTTACTTCACTCACGATTGGGACGTGACCAATAAGTTGAACCTCTACTATGGTGCACGTTTGGAGTGGCAGAAGCTGAAGGGTGAAAACGCTGCAGTGAAGAATGCGCAGGGTGATTTTGTAGGTCGTTTTGCTGATTACCATCTCGGTGCTACGGCTGCTGACGGAACCAAGATTGCTCCTGCAGACTTGAGTTACAGTTGGTTGAACTACGATTTCTCTGTAGCAGCAACTTATAAGTTGACCGATAACTTCGGCTTCACTGGTGATTTCACTTACATCGTGCAGCATCCTAAGTTCGAGGCTTTTGCTCCAGCAACATTGCCAAATACGGACAAGATCTCAGTACCATTGGGTCGTGCTGGTATCTACTACAATAACTCTTGGTTGAGTTTGACTTCGTTGTTCTCTTACATTTCCAAGACCAACAACAATTCAACTCTGAACTTGCAGCATGGCAGTGAGATTAAGGCAGCTCCTTTGGCTTACGATATCCAGACATGGGGATGGACAACCGACGCTGTGGCTCATCCATTCAAGGGATTTGATTTCCACTTCCTCTTCACATATCAGAAGCCTACCTACAAGAAGTATGAAACCAGCATCACCTTCAACGATGGCTATGTTGGCAAAATCAACGCCACAGGCAATATCGTAGCAGAGATTCCTCAGATTCTCATTGAGTTGGATCCAAGCTACATGATTACCAAGGACATCAAGCTCTGGACCAGCTTCCGTTACTTCAGCAAGACCTACGCCAACATCAACGAGGCATATTACTTCAATGGTCACTGGGAGACTTTCGGAGGTTTGAACTGGCAGGCAACCAAGCGTCTGGCTCTCGGCTGCACCGTAGTCAACTTCCTCAACCAGACTGGTGCCAAGGGTAGTATCGCAGGTGCCGAGCTGATTACCAAGGATGAGGCCAAGGGAATCAAAAATCAGATTATGACGGGTAGTTATCTCCGTCCATTCACAATAGAGTTTACAGCTTCTTTGAAGTTTTAATCGCTCTAAATCTTCAATTAACACCATCGGCAGCTCCTATATATATATATATAATTAAGGTATAGGGCTGTCGATAGTATAAGAAAAATACAACGTTTTTAGAATAACAACTTTGCATTTATAGTGCAAATCTATCAATCATAAGTCGAACTAAACAATAATTAAACAATGAAAACGAACAATATGATGAAGGCTGCCTGCCTCATGCTGATGGCATCAGCTACAACTTCTGCTTTTGCACAGAAGATGAATATCGAACAAAAGGGTGATACTACTATCATCAAGGTGGAGAATCCTACCAAGTATCTTCTTCTCCCTATCCAGGAAGAGAAGGATGAGGCCCAGGTTTTGCTCGATACAGGTTCTAAGGATGATACCTGGATGGACGTTCGCCTGGCTCAGAATGGTTCTGATTACTTCGTGCCATTTGCCTTGGGCAAGGGTAAGACCGCTACCGTCAAGATTCTCGGTTTGAAGAAGGATGCCTTGGCTCTCAGCTTGCTCAAGCTCAGCAATACATTCGATACTACCAACACCGATTACTATCGTCCATCTTATCACTTCACTCCGCTCTATGGTTGGATGAACGACCCTAACGGTATGGTATATAAGGATGGAGAGTATCATCTCTATTTCCAGTATAACCCATACGGAAGCAAGTGGGGCAATATGCACTGGGGACATGCCGTAAGCAAGGACCTCGTTCATTGGGAACACCTCGATCCAGCCATCGCCCGCGACCCTGTAGGTCATATCTTCTCTGGTAGTTCGGTTGTGGATAAGAAGAATACGGCAGGTTTCGGCAAGAATGCCATCATCGCCATCTATACCAACAACAGTAGTGTAAACCATGATGAGGTGCAGTGCATCGCCTATAGTAACGACAATGGTCGTACCTTTACCAAGTACGAGGGCAACCCAGTGTTGACTCCATTCGACGGTTTGAAGGACTTCCGTGACCCTAAGGTGTTCTGGTATGAGAAGGGAAAATGCTGGTATATGATTGTTTCTGCTGATAAAGAGACCCGCTTCTACAAGTCAAAGAATCTCAAGAAATGGACTTACGTGAGTGCCTTTGGTAAGGGATTGGGTCAGCAGCCATGCCAGTATGAGTGCCCAGACTTCTTCCAGTTACCTGTAAATGGTGATAAGAAGAAGATGAAGTGGGTGATGACAATGAATATCAACCCAGGCTGCTGGTTTGGTGGCAGTGCTACCGAGTATTTCGTAGGCGATTTCGACGGCAAGAACTTCACCTGTCCTGATGCCCACGATGTGAAGTGGCTCGATTGGGGTAAGGATCATTATGCCACCGTTACCTTCTCAAACACAGGCGACCGAGTATTGGGTATCACCTGGATGAGCAACTGGCAGTATGCCAACCTTACTCCGTTCAAGCAGAATCGTGGTGCCAACGGATTGCCACGTGAGTTGAAACTCTACGAAAAGAACGGCAAGTATTATGTTTCAGAAGATGTAGCTCCAGAGGTTTATGCATTGCGTAAGGACACCAAGAATGTGGCAGATGCTTCTGTTTCCGACGAAAAGATGCTTGCTGGTGTTGCAGCCAATATGAATGGTGCTTTCGAAATTGAGGCTGATGTAACTCCTAATGCCAACGGCATTGCTGGTATTGAGATTTCAAACAACAAGCGTGAGCGCACTATGATTTATTTCGATATGAAGCAGGGAAAGGTTGTGATGGATAGAACCGAGAGTGGTTTGACCGATTTCGGCAAGCAGGCGGTTCCTCATGATATCGAGTTGGCTTGGGATAAGCAGCGTGCTGCAGAAGGCAAGGAGCCTGCCCGCATAGCCAATTCCATCAACTACAAGAATGATTTCGCTCTCGCTACCTGGGCTCCATTGAGCCTTTGCGAGGATGGCAAGAAGACCTATCATGTAGATATCTTCGTAGATAAGTCATCTGTAGAACTCTTCGTAGATGGCGGCCGTATCGCCATGACCAACCTCGTGTTCCCTGTAGCTCCATACGAGAATGTGAAGCTCTACTCCAAGGATGGCAATGCTGAGTTCAAAAATGTGAAGGTTTACAAACTTGGTTTGTAAAATATAAATATGATATAATAAATAGTTGATATTAGTGTTAATAGTATTGAGTCACAACTTGGATATGTTCGGGTTGTGGCTCTTTTTTCTGATAAAACGATGGTCGTTTCAAAAAGAATTAGTATTTTTGCGCTCATAATAAATACAACTATTGATGAAAAGACTTTATAAAAACTTAACTATACTATTTTGTCTGATTCTTCTTTTAGGTTCTTGCACCCAGAAGAAGATGGTGATTGGTGTGTCGCAATGTTGCAGCGGAGTTTGGCGCGAGAAGGTGAATAATGAGATGCGACTGGCGCAGTATCAATATAAGAATGTGGATTTGCTGTTTACTACTGCAGAGAATGACGGGCAACGCCAGGCTCGCCAGATAGACAGTATGATAGCCAGGAAGGTAGATTTAATCGTGGTGGCTCCTGATAACGTGAATGATGTAACACCTGCCATCGAGCGAGCTTATCGTGCGCATATCCCGGTTATCCTCTTCGACAGAAAGGTAAAGACACCACATTATACAGCTTCCATCGGTGGCGATAATGTAGAAGCGGGTAGGGAAGTAGCCCGCTTTCTTGCCAGTAAACTGGATGGAAAAGGTACCGTTGTTGAGATTACGGGCTTGAAGGATGCTTCCCCTGTCATTGAGCGCCATCGTGGTTTCCACGAGGTGATGAAGAATTATCCGGGAATCAAGGTGGTTACCCTAGAAAGCAACTGGAAGATGGAGCGTGCCCAGGAGTTAATGAAGCAATATCTGGATAAGGGCGGACATGCGGATGGCGTGTTCGGACATAGCGACTTAGGTGCCATAGGAGCCTTTCTGGAAGCAGAGAGACGAGGCATTGATAAGCAGATGCTGATAGTAGGCATTGATGGATTGCCTGGAGAATGGGAAGGAGTGGATAGAGTGAAGAGAGGACAGTTTGCAGCTTCTTATGTCTATCCTACCCAGGGCGAAAAGATTATGGAATTGGCGATGAATATCCTTCAGGGTAAACCCTATAAGAAGGATAATGTGATGAAATCATTTCTTGCTACCCAGGAAAACTGCGATGCCATCGCCCTACAATATCAGGATTTGGAAGCCAAGATGAAGATTCTGGATCAGATTTCTGACAGCCTTGATTCTTATTCAGAGGTTTCCCGTATTCAGAAATGGATGATTATTGTTGCCATCGTCATCGTATTGGTTCTGCTCTTTGTCATCTACTATATATATAAGGTATATAGAAAGAAGCTGCAGAAACAGAAAGCCGTGGCTCGTGGATTCATCGAGAACAAGGAGGGCTGGGCTACTGAATTGAATCACCTGGATGAGAGTGATCGTTACTTCATGGACCGTTTCAAGAAGAAGATTCTTGAGAATATGGGCAATGCTGATATGAAGATGGATGATTTGGGAGCCCAGATGCAGTTGAGCAAGGTGCAGCTCTATCGCAAGGTGAAGGCTATGACAGGAAAAACGCCTGCCGAGCTCCTGAAAGAGATGAGACTGCAAAGAGCCTATACCCTCTTGCAGCAAACAGACAAGACAATCTCTGAAGTTTCGGCAGAAGTAGGCTTTGCAGTTCCTGGCTATTTTTCATCATGCTTCAAGAAGCAGTTTGGTGTTCTTCCTACCGATTTTAGAAATGAACAGGCATCTAATAAGGAATAGTTTTCTAACTCCTTTAAAATAAGTACTTTAAAATCTTGACGAAAGATTCGAAAATCGTTTCATGTAACACAATTACTGTTACAGGAACGATTTTTTCTATTTATATCTCTGCCCTTTGCCTAATTTTGCAGCAGAAATCAAACAATAACAATTTTGAAACTTAAAACGTTAAATAAACATGAACAATCTTTCAAAATTACTGATGAGCTCTGCGCTCTGTACTGTTTGTACTATTGCAAGTGCACAGCAGGTTAATGTAAATGGTATCGTCAAAGATGCCACAGGTGAAACCGTCATTGGTGCATCTGTCATGGTGAAAGGAACAAAGACTGGTACTGTTACCGACTTTGATGGTAACTTCCATGTCGAATGTGCTCCTGGTTCCACACTTATTATATCTTATATTGGATATAAGACGCAAGAAGTAAAGGCTTCAGATAATATGGAGGTAACACTTCAGGAAGATGCCAACGACTTGCAGGAAGTAGTTGTAACAGGTTATACCACTCAGCGAAAGGCCGATTTGACCGGTTCCGTGGCTGTTGTTTCAACCAAAAATCTAAAGACAAATTCCGAGACTGACCCGATGCGTGCTTTGCAGGGTCGTGTTCCTGGTATGACTGTTACTACCGATGGTTCTCCTATTGGTTCTGGAACCGTGCGTATTCGTGGTATCGGTTCTTTCAACTCTTCTCAGGACCCTCTTTATATCATAGACGGTGTGCCTACCACTATGGCATTGAATACCCTCAATACAAATGATATAGAGAGTATGCAGGTTTTGAAGGATGCCGCTTCGGCTTCTATCTATGGTTCACGTGCATCGAATGGTGTCATCATCATCACCACAAAGAAAGGTAAGAAGGGTAGCAAGATTGCTGTTGACTTCTCTGCCAACCTGACTGCACAGTTCTATTCTAACCAGTCGAAGATGAAGCTGATGAACTCCAGCCAGTATGCTACTGCGATGGCTCAGGCAGCCCTGAACGATGGACTCGATCCTGTGGCTTATGCTGCCAACTACGGCATCAACTTGAATGCAGCCTCTGGAACTCCAATCACCGTTTGGAATCCTGCTACCAACCAGTATCAGAACTATACTATCAATGGTCGATATGATGGCTACATCAATGCCAAGAAGACCATGCGATTCTCGGATACAGACTGGCTTGATGAAATCTCTCGTACAGGTTTCTCGCAGAACTACGACCTCTCTGTATCTCATGCCAATGACAAGCATAGCGCTATGTTCTCCTTGGGATACAAGAACAATGAGGGAGTCTTGAAATATACCGACTTCGAGAATATCTCAGCTCGTTTGAACACCTCTTGGAATTTAAACAAGATCGTAACCGTAGGTGAAAATGTAACATTGACTTATACCTCTCAGGTTGATTGCCATCCGATGGAGAATGCCTTGAAGATGCCTTCCATCGTTCCTGTTTACGAAGAAGATGGCAAGACCTTCGCAGGTCCTGTGGGTAGTATGGCCGACCGTCAAAACCCTTGTCGTGAGCAATATCAGAACCGCAACAACCACCTCGACTACTGGCGCATCTTCGGTAATGCTTTCGTAGAATTGAAGCCTGTCAAGGGATTGACCCTGCGCTCTAACTTCGGTTTGGATTTCAAGACATCGTTTATCAATGCGATGACGAATACTTATCATTCCGATATTGTCAACAATGACATCGCCAAGACAACGCTCTCGAATAACAATGAGACTAACTGGACATGGTCTAACACAGCCCAGTACGTTACCCAGATAGGCAAGCACAACATCGATGTACTCGGTGGTATGGAATTTTCCAAGCAGTCGGTTATCGATTTCTCTGCCTATTCAGAAGGCTATGCGCTGGAAGATAAAGATTATATGTGGCCAAATGCTGCAACTGGAACGATGCGTAACTCGGGTGCGAAGGTAGGGTATCGCCTGGCTTCTTTCTTTGGAAAGGTGAACTACAACTGGGATGATCTCCTCTTGGCTTCCTTCACTATCCGTCATGATGGTTCATCCCGATTTGGTAAGGCTCATCGCTGGGGTACTTTCCCTGCTGCATCACTCGGCTTCAGATTCTCTAATCTCCTGAAGAAGGATTGGTTGGATGATGCCAAGTTGCGACTCTCTTGGGGTCAGACGGGTAACCAGGCTATCGACAACAATGCACAGTTTGGTCTTTATGTAGTGGATTACGGATTAGACCGTGTAACCTCTACTGCATACGACCTCTTCCTGCAAGGTTCAGGTACCTTCCCTTCTGGTTATCGTGCCACACAGTTGGCTAACCCTAACTTGAAATGGGAGGCTGCTACCCAGTATAACGTAGGTTTGGATTACACCCTATTTGGCAATACCCTCTATGGTACAGTGGATGCCTATATTAAGAATGTAAAGGATATGTTGATTAATCCTGCTTATCTGGGTGCAACAGGTGAAGGTGGAAATTCATGGCAGAATGGTCCTTCGCTCCGCAACTGGGGTATGGAGTTCACCGTGGGCTATCGCAAGACCTTGGCTAATGGACTTGGCATCGACGTGAACGGTAATCTGGATTTCTTCCGCAACAAGGTTACTTATTTGCCAGCATCAACAACAGGTGCTTATGCTCACACATCTAAGGAAAACCTGGTGCAGAGTGGCAAGTCATATGGTTCTATCGTAGGTTATGTAGCCGATGGTATTTTCCAGAATCAGGAAGAAGTAGATAAGTCTGGACAGCCAAACGCACGTGTCGGTGGATTGAAATACAAGGACTTAGATGGTAAACCTGGAATTACTTCAGATGATCAGACTTGGATTTTCGACCCTGTGCCAGCCTTCTCTTATGGTTTGAATATTGCTCTCAACTACAAGGGCTTTGATTTCAGTATGTTCTGGCAGGGTGTCTATGACCAGGATGTGTATAACAACCAAAAGTTCCAGACCGACTTCTGGGCTATTACTGATAGTGGTTCTAACAAGGGAACCCGTTTGCTTGATGCTTGGAATACCAACAATACCGGTTCTTCTATCCCACGTCTGAGCACCATGAATACAGCTGATGAGGGTCGTGCTTCCACTTACTTCGTTGAGAATGGTTCTTACATGAAGTTGCGCACCTTGCAGGTGGGTTACACTATCCCAAGCAGCATCCTCTCTAAGTTGAAGATGACCAGTGCCCGTGTCTATCTCTCAGGTCAGAATCTTTTGACCATCAAGAGCAATAGCCTGACCTGTTCAGACCCAGAGAATCCAAACTGGAACTATCCACTTTCAACATCCGTATCATTCGGACTTCAAGTAGGTTTCTAAAATGTTTCATATTTTAAAGAGAATTCCAAGATGAAAAAGTTATATACAATGGTGCTTGCAGCAGCACTGATAGGAACATTCACCAGTTGTGATGATTTCCTGGATTACACCCCAACAGCTGTGGTTGATGAAGACAAGGCTTTCAGCGAGCCAGACAAGATGGTAAACAGTGCCTATGCGATGTTGGGCGACTGTTGGTATTCTTACCCATTCAACCTTTGGCCATATGGTGACCTTTCTTCAGACGATTGCTTGAAGGGTGGCGGTGGTACCGGTGATACCGGTTATCACGATGTGGAGATTTGGAGTACCTTAACCTCTACTAAGGGCGAACTCGATGAGTTATGGTATCGTCTCTATTGTGCCGTTTCCCGTTGCAACCGTGCCTTGGTTTCTTTGCAACAGAATGGTGAGCGCACACTGGGTGCTGAGGTCACCAAGCAGCGTGAGGCTGAGGTTCGCTTTCTCCGTGCTCATTTCTATTTCAAGTTACTTACCATGTATCGTCAGATTCCTTGGATAGACGAGAAGGTTTATGAGGATAAAACAACAGAGAGCACATCAAACACTCAGTTTACTTACGAGGAATTGTGGCAAAAGGTGATAGCCGACTTCCAGACTGCATACGATGTACTTCCTGCTAAGCAGAAGGATGGCGGTCGTGTCAACAAGATTGCAGCCGCAGGTTATCTGGCTAAGTGTTATCTTACCATTGCCTGGGGTGATGGCTATGAGGCAACCGATGGTGTTGACCATATTAATAAGGAGTATATGCAGAAGGTTATCGACTATACTGATGTGGTGAAGAATTCAGACTATGGTTACATGGCAGACTTCGGCGACATCTTCCTGCCAGACTATAAGAACAACAAGGAGTCAGTTTTTGCAGTCCAGACTTCCGACTATAGCGAGGATCATACTACCTTCGGACGTGCCAACTGGTCTAATATGCTGAATGGCTGTTGGGGTATTTGGTCTTGCGGATGGGATTTCCACAAACCTTCACAGAACCTGGTGAATGCCTTCAAGACCAAGAACGGACTTCCTGAGTTTGATGACTACAACAAGACTTGTGATTATCCTGTAAACGGTGAGCCTAATAGTCAGAAATGGGATCCACGTTTGTTCCATACTGTAGGAATGCCTACCTTCCCATATAAATATGAGTCAGAACACACGATGACTACGGCCAACTCTCGTACACCAAACGTTTACGGTTACTATACCTCTCTGAAGGAAGTACCACAGCGTTCAAAGGGTGAAACTTACAATGGCTCTTGGCAGGCGTTTGCCATGAACGACTATGTGCTCCGTTATAGCGACATCATGTTGATGCGTGCTGAGGCTTTGATAGAGTTGGGCCGTCTGCCTGAGGCTCGTGCCATCATCAACGATATCCGTCAGAGAGCCAAGAATTCTGTGGATAAGCATATTGAATATGCTAAGGATCAATGTGATATAGCCCTCTATCCGGAGTCTTATTTCCAGGATAAGGAGACGGCAAGAAAGTGCCTTCGCTGGGAGCGTCGTCTTGAAATGGCTATGGAGAACGGCCGCTTCTTCGACTTGCGCCGCTGGGGCATTGCTTCTGAGACACTGAACAAGTATTTCGAATCTGAGAAGAAAGATCAGTATGGAGAGCAAACATACGCACAATACTTGAAGGATGCCAAGTTCACGTCGGGCAAGAACGAGTTCTATCCAGTTCCATATAACCAGCTGTATTACATTCCTGGTCTTTACAAGCAGAACAAGGGATACGAGTAATGGCTCATCAGCAATTTTAAATAATTAGATATTATTTTTTAACAACTGAGTCCACTTAAAAAAGTCATTTTTGGTTATTTATTCTACAAAATGCCATTTGATTATCTGATGATTACATTTGAAGAAATTATCAAAAATGTCTTTTTTAAGTGGACTCAAATAATAATTTGACAATGAAGAAGATTTTTATTTCAGCGCTTGTCGCTCTTTGCGGTTTCACCGCCAGTTATGCCCAGGAGGCTTCCTTCTTGAGTAATAATCACTGTCTCTATCGCATCAGCCAGGAGAGTCAGAACCAGAAGTGTCTCTTGCTCCCTGTGCAGGAAAATGCAGAGATAGCCAATATTAAGGTGATTGCCAACAACAAGCAGGTGAAAGCCCTCAATGTGAAGTTGGCTAAAGACCACGTAGATTATTTCGTACCTCTCTATATGGATGAGTTTGCCGGCTTGAAAGGCCTGGCTCTCGATATCCATGTCAATGGCGATTATAGCAAGGAAGGACTGAATGCCCTCACTTGCTGGAAGGAGATGAAGTTCTCTGATGCTTTCGATATGAAGAATCGCGAGCAGTATCGTCCGGATTATCACCATACTCCAGCATACGGTTGGATGAACGACCCTAACGGTATGTTCTATAAGGATGGCGTATGGAATCTCTATTTCCAGTATAATCCTTATGGATCACAGTGGGAGAATATGACCTGGGGACATTCTACTTCCACCGACTTGGTTCACTGGAAGTTCCAGGGTACTCCAATCCAGCCTGATGTTGTAGGTACTATCTTTAGTGGTTCTGCTGTGGTTGACAAGAACAATACCTCGGGTTTCGGAAAGGATGCTGTGGTTGCACTTTATACTTCTGCTGCTGAAAACCAGACCCAGAGCATGGCTTACAGTACAGATAACGGCAAGACCTTTACCAAGTATGCCGGCAACCCTATTCTCACCAGCAATGTGCCAGACTTCCGTGATCCACACATGTTCTGGAACGAGGACATCAAGAAGTGGAATATGATTCTGGCTGCCGGTCAGCATATGGAAATCTATACTTCTGATAATTTGAAGGATTGGAAACTTGAAAGCTCTTTCGGTGAGAAGTATGGCAACCATGGTGGTGTTTGGGAATGCCCAGACTTGATGAAGTTGAAGGTTCGTGGCACCGATAAGGAGAAGTGGATGCTCATCTGCAACATCAATCCTGGTGGTCCATTCGGCGGTTCTGCTACCCAGTATTTCATCGGCGATTTCGACGGACACAAGTTTACTTGCGAGAGCAAGCCGGAGGTAACCAAGTGGATGGATTACGGAAAGGATCATTATGCTACAGTTACTTTTGATAACGCACCAGAAGGTCGCCGTGTGGCTATCGCCTGGATGAGCAACTGGCAGTATGCTAACCAGGTTCCTACCCAGCAGTACCGTTCAGGCAACTCTATTCCTCGCGACTTAGGTCTCTTCGAGTATAAGGGTGAAACTTATTGCAGCGTGATTCCATCTCCAGAGATGACAGCGGCAAGAAGCAAGAAGGCTGGCAAGAAACTCTCAGAATCCTGCGAGATGGTAGTGAACCTGAAGGGAAATGCTACTATCACTTTGAGCAACGACAAGGGTGAGAAGGTAGTGATGAGCTACGATGCCAAGGCAGAGACTTTCTCAATGGATAGAACCAAGAGCGGTAAGATGGATTTCAGCAAGGACTTTGCTGCAACAACCAAGGCTCCAACCTACGGCAAGATCAGCCAGCTGCGCATCTTCATTGACAAGAGCAGCATCGAGGCTCTGGATGCTGACGGCAAGATGGCAATGACCAATCTCGTGTTCCCAAGCAAGTCTTACAACAAGGTTACTGTAAAGGGAAAGGGTAAGTATCAGATTTACGACATCAAGTAACCTCATCTGCTAAGAACTGAATCTATAAGATAATTGTTTCTAAGAGTGTTACTGATGTAACAATGCAACATAAATGGTAGCCGATGAACGATATTTTATGATATATAGTATCGTTTTTCGCTACCTTTGCAGCAGAAAATAAGAAACACAACGCTAACAATTATGAATAAATCTTCAAAATTATCAATCATCCCGGTGATGCTATGTTTCTTCGCCATGGGATTCGTAGATCTGGTAGGCATAGCCTCCAACTATGTAAAAGAAGACCTGAATCTCAATGATTCGACAGCTAATCTGTTCCCATCTTTGGTTTTCTTTTGGTTTCTCATATTTTCGGTTCCTACTGGAATCCTGATGAATAAGATAGGTAGAAAGAAGACTGTACTCCTGTCTTTGCTCGTTACCGTCATTTCTCTTCTCTTGCCTATCTTCGGTGAGAGTTTCGGAGTGATGCTCGTTTCATTCTCTTTGTTGGGTATAGGAAATGCCTTGATGCAGACATCCTTGAATCCTCTGGTATCAGTGGTGACATCTGGTCAGAATCTGGCTTCCACTTTGACCTTTGGTCAGTTTGTCAAGGCTATCGCTTCCTTCCTGGCACCTTATATTGCCATGTGGGGCGCAGTTGCAAGCATTCCAACCTTCGGCTTAGGTTGGCGAATTCTCTTCCCTATCTATATGATTATAGGAATCGCAGCTACTTTCTTCTTGGCAGGTACTCCTATTGAAGAAGAGAAAGATAGTGGTAGTGCATCAGGTTTTAGCGATTGCTTCAAGTTGCTCGGCAAACCTATCGTGTTGTTATCTTTCATCGGTATTATGTGCCATGTGGGTATCGACGTGGGTACCAATACAACTGCTCCAAAAATTCTGATGGAGCGACTGGGATGGAGCCTGAACGATGCAGCTTTCGCCACTTCACTTTATTTCATCTTCCGTACCATTGGCTGTTTCACAGGTACAGCTTTCCTTCGTATGATGAAGACCCGTACTTTCTTTATCATCAGTGTTGTAATGATGGCTTTGAGTATGGTATTTATGTTTATTGGTGATAATAAGACAATGCTTTATATTGCCATTGCCTTGGTAGGATATGGTAACTCTAATGTGTTCTCTATGATTTTCTCTCAGGCACTGCTTGCTTTGCCGGAGAAGAAGAATGAGGTGAGTGGATTGATGATTATGGGACTCTTTGGCGGTACCATCTTCCCATTGTTCATGGGCTTTGCCAGCGATTCCTTCGGTCAGGTTGGTGCTGTGGCTGTCATGGCTGTGGGAGTTGTTTATCTCTTCAGTTATATCCGTAGGCTGGCATAAATGTTCTTCCATCCCTATAGAAAGTTTCGTTCAGCGTCGTTGAACGTGCGTTCAAAGACGTTGAACCGACATTCAAAGACGTTGAACGTGTATTCAACGACGTTGAACACAACTTTCTTCTAAGGAGAAAAACTTCTTTTCTTAGTTAGAGATACAATACTGATTCATTGTAAATACAAATCAGATAAATACAATAATTATTATTCACTATCGTTTTTAGCATATATAGAATTTATACTATATATAATAAGGTGTAATTATGGAAACAAAGAATTTAGATAAAAAATATTGTGTAGGTTTGGGTGAGATTCTTTTTGATGTTCTCCCTTCTGGTTCTCAACTTGGTGGCGCTCCTGCCAATTTCGCTTACCACGCAGGTCAGCATGGCCTGCATTCTGTGGCTGTGAGTGCTGTGGGTAAGGATGTCTTGGGCGATACAGCTCTTCGCATTCTTGATGAGAAAAAGTTGAAATATGTGATACCTGAGGTTGATTATCCTACAGGAACTGTTCAGGTGCAGCTCGATAAAGAAGGTGTTCCTACTTACGATATCAAGCAGGGTGTGGCTTGGGATAATATCCCATTTACTGATGACATCAAGGAGATTGCTGCCAATGCAGGTGCTGTTTGCTGGGGTTCCTTAGCTCAGCGCAGCGAGGTAAGCCGCAAAACAATCTATAAGTTCCTTGATTATACTCCAAACGATTGTCTGAAGATTTTCGACATCAATCTTCGTCAGAATTTCTATACTCCAGAAGTGATTACCGAGAGCTTGAAACGCTGCAATGTATTGAAGATTAACGACGAGGAGTTGATTACTATCGGTCGTCTTTTCGGTTATCCAGGTTTGGATATTGAGAACAAGTGCTGGTTGATTCTCGGCAAGTACAATCTCGATATGCTTGTGTTGACCTGCGGTGTAAATGGCAGTTATGTCTTTGCTCCTGGTGTGAAGTCCTTCCAGGAAACTCCAAAGGTAGAGGTGGCTGATACCGTGGGTGCCGGCGATAGTTTTACAGGTACTTTCTGTGCCGGCATTCTGAAAGGCAAGAGTATTATTGAGGCTCATGAACTTGCTGTTAAGGTAAGTGCTTATGTATGTACTCAGAATGGTGCGATGCCAACCATCCCTGAAGAATATACAAAATAATAGAAAATTAGTTTTGTTTCATCGATTATAGTTGATATTTAGTTAATGTAAAAAAGCTGCAATTCATTTTATTATGAATTGTGGCTTTTTTTGAAATATTCTTTGCAATATTTGTTTTAATTAAAAAAAGATTGTATCTTTGCCACATTAAAATCATATTGTATAAGTTTTGAGAGCATTTTTTTATAATATATTGAACGATGGTGGCAAGAGAGTATCTGGTCATCTCTCATTCCAACTGCTTTTCCTTTTCTTTATCCTGTTTGTTTCTTCATTCTATACCAGTGTGCAAGGAATCACTCCAGGTAAACTGATTTCTCATAAGCAAAGTATTCCAGATGAAATGCTGGAGGCCAATGCCTTGGCCGGAAGTCCATCCACTGTTCCTCTTGAAGAATCGGCTGATAATTCTGCTGAAGAACTGGATGATGACCTCGACACAATAGACTTTAAACTTTGTTTTGATATTCTTGCCCAAAACCGCCTGACATATAACCATTATAATGACAGTATCTTTCTGATCAAAGAGCACGATAAATGGGTTAATTATTTCCGTCGTCGTGCCATCAAGAATCATCAGATCTTTGCTGCCAATCAGGAAATCATGCGGGGAATCAAGGAATTTCTTACCAAGCATGGGGATTCCATTCCAGAAGAAATCTATCTTGATTTTTGTCATTCCATAGAGCAAAGGTATGTTCGCAAAAAACTATACGATCCTTTTCTGTTGGTCAGGATGAGTCGCATTCTTGAAAAAGGTGGTGCTTATCTGCCTGATAGCGTAAAATATACGAACGTATTCAATCTCTGGCGTCTCTATGGTTATGAGCAGATGTGGAACTTGGGAGGAGATGTCAAATATCTGAGAAAGGCTTATCAGGCAGGCAAAGCGATTCTGTCTGAAGATGCCAAGCGCTATCCCCATTATGACTTCGCTTTGGCTGGTGCCTTGGAGTATATGTCTAATACCATCTGGCTTGCCTTTGGGTTGGAAACAATCCAGGATTTCGAGGAACATTATAGGAGACTGGATGATTTCCTGAAAAGGGAAGACTTGGATGAGATCGTCGTTCCGGAACAGAAGAGAGACTTGTTGGAATTGCAGCAAGTAAAAGATGAGGCTTTTCTGTGCAATGTTTATTATTATACTCCTACTATTATAGACAGCTATGTTCGTGATTCTTTGACACGGGCGGTGATTGACAGAAATCTCCAAAAAGCAGAGTTGAGTAATTTGTCATTTATCCGTACTGTATTTTTGCAGATGAAGGCAAGGCAGATATCTTCTCGGGAAGCGTGGTTAAGATGCAAAAATCATTATCATGAGAAGTGGCTCAAATATAGAGATTCCCCAATGAATGACAGAATAATCCGTGATTACCTGAGGCCTCTATATATTTTTCTGATTATTAATGATGAAGCCGATGTTCCTGTTTCGCAGAAGAAAAAGACGATATGGAAAATGTCCCAAGATATGGTGACGGCTTTTGGAAAACGGAAAGATTTTCAGGGAAATACGGATTTCGTTCGTGAGTTGTTCCGTTTATCGACACATAGGCGGTTGGTGAAATATCTCAGTTATAAGCAAATGATCCGGTTTATGAGTGGTTTGAATGTTTCTACTCAGGTAACTACCTATGCCCATTCTATGCACGTGGCTAAAATAGCTAAGGTGTTGCTGAATGGGGTGTTGAAACATAAGCCAGAACTCCTTCAAGGAGTGTTCGGATATAAGACTACTACGGAAGTGCTGAAACATAAAAGAACTCTGCGTTCCTTTATATACGAAGCAGGAATGATTCATGATATTGGAAAGAATGCCATCGTGTCGGTAGTCAACAATGAGTATCTGCCATTGACAGATGATGAATTTTCCATTATCCGATTGCATCCTCGTCTGGGAGATATATTTCTGAATGCTGTTCCTGGTTGGGAGAATTTTCATGATACGACGGTGGGACATCATAAATGGTATAATGGTAAGGGCGGATATCCTGCTGATTTTGATAATACGAAATCGCCGATTCGTTTCCTAATAGATATAGTGACGCTCAGTGATTGCTTGCAGGCAGCTACAGAGTGCGTGGGGCGGAATTATCGTATTAGTAAGACATTCGAGGTCGTCATGCCGGAGTTGAGGGCAGGAGCGGGAACAAAGTATAATCCTGATCTTGTTGCTTTGATAGATGCATATCCTAAGTTGGCAAAGAAACTGCATCATCTGGTGGAGAATGGATGGATAGAAATTTATTACCGTATCTATTCACGCTTCTTTCAGATATGACTTTTCTGATTGTCTGTACAGTTTCTCTAAAAATGAAAAAGTCTTGAATCGCAGAAAATAAAAATCCCTCTTGGATTTCTCTAAATCATGAGAAAGTCAAGAGGGATTTATTGGATTTATATGTTTTTACTTCTGACACTCCTTGCAAGGTGTCCAAGGCTTCAACTGCTTGAAGAAGTCATTGCCCTTGTCATCTACGAGGATGAATGCAGGGAAGTCCTCTACGGTAATCTTCCAGATAGCCTCCATGCCGAGCTCAGGGTACTCTACGCACTCAATGCTCTTGATAGAACTCTGGGAGAGAACTGCAGCCACGCCGCCGATAGTACCAAGGTAGAAACCTCCGTGCTTCTTGCAAGCCTCTGTTACGATGTCGCCACGGTTACCCTTGGCAATCATTACCAAACTTGCACCATGATCCTGGAACTCATCTACGTATGGGTCCATACGGTTGGCTGTGGTAGGTCCCATAGAGCCACATGGATAGCCCTCTGGAGTCTTGGCAGGACCAGCATAGAGAATAGGGTGGTTCTTGAAGTACTCTGGCATTTCCTCGCCAGCGTCCAGACGAGCCTTGAGCTTAGCATGAGCAATGTCGCGAGCCACGATGATGGTACCCTTCAAGTTAACACGGGTGCTTACAGGATACTTGCTCAACTCAGCGCGAACTGAATCAATACCCTTGTCGAGGTCGATTTCAATACCCTTTGCACCCTCGCCTGGCTTGCGAAGCTCTTCAGGAATCAACTCTGTTGGGTTCTCATCCATCTTCTCCAACCAGATACCGTCCTTGTTGATCTTAGCCTTGATGTTACGGTCGGCAGAGCAGCTTACACCCATACCGATAGGGCAGCTTGCACCATGACGTGGCAAACGGATCACGCGGATATCGTGAGCGAGATACTTACCGCCGAACTGTGCACCCAAGCCAATCTTGTGTGCCTCTTCGAGGAGTTTGTTTTCCAAGTCAATATCACGGAAAGCACGACCTGTCTCATCGCCTGTAGTAGGCAACTCATCGTAGTATTTGATAGAAGCCAACTTCACGGTAAGGAGGTTCTTCTCAGCAGAAGTACCACCGATTACGAATGCGATGTGGTAAGGAGGGCATGCTGCAGTACCCAGACTCTTCATCTTCTCTACGAGGAATGGGAGCAATGTACCCTCATTCTGGATAGTAGCCTTGGTCATAGGGTAGAAGTAAGTCTTGTTGGCAGAGCCACCACCCTTAGCTACCATCACGAAACGGTACTCATCACCTTCTGTTGCCTCGATGTCAATCTGGGCAGGGAGGTTGCAGCGGGTGTTCACCTCATCATACATATTGAGAGGAGCATTCTGTGAATAGCGGAGGTTGTCTTGTGTGTATGTGTTATAGACACCAAGGCTCAAAGCCTCTTCATCCTCAAAGTCAGTCCATACGCGCTGGCCTTTCTCACCATGGATGATGGCAGTACCTGTATCCTGACAGAATGGGAGAATGCCCTTTACGGCAGTCTCTGCGTTGCGGAGGAACTGGAGAGCTACGTACTTGTCGTTCTCAGAAGCCTCTGGGTCGGTCAAAATCTTAGCTACCTGAGCATTGTGCTCACGACGGAGCATGAACTCTACGTCGTGGAAACCCTGCTGTGCCAGCAAAGTCAAAGCTTCTTTAGAAACCTTGAGGATTGTCTTACCCTCAAACTCTGCTGTGCTTACGCCTTCTTTAGAGATAAGGCGGTACTCTGTCTTGTCCTCTCCAAGCTGAAACATTGGAGCGTACTTAAAATCTGGAGCTTTTGCCATAATGTTTTTTTGTTATAATTTAAAACTGTTGAAATATTCTTTTTTACTGTAGAAACATTCAAATTTAATAGCTGAAACTATCTGACAGACACGTTGAGTAATCCATCATCAGTCTCTTTAATTCTCGTAATCTATTTCCTGGTCAAGACTATCCACGAAATTGCGGAATACTTCTTCTTCCACATCTCCCATGGCAAATTCTTTCTCTGCATCCTTCTTGATTTCGGCAATCCATGAACGGCGGGCTTTGATGTAGTCCTCGTGAATGCGGTTGGCATCTTCGAGCGTAATCTCGCTAATGCCGTAGTAATCGCAGATCATTTTGTAAGTCCATGTCCACTGGTACTCGCGGTAGTTGGCATCGATATTTTCGAATCGCTCGATGAGTTCCTGGATGGTCTCGATGTTTCCATCTTTCAGGTCGTTGATGATTCTCTCTTCCTCTGATACAGGAAGGAGGAGCCCCGACAGGTCGTCCCAGTCGCCCAAACCAATCTGTGTGCTTGGTGGGGTGATGCTCGGGTCGCGCTTGAGAACTCTCTTCAGTACGGCACCCATGTAGATGCGAAGAGCAATGTCGTAATACTTGATGCCCTTGTGAAGCGAGGTGGCTGGTATGATGTACTCATGATAGAGGTATTGCGAAACATTATCGCCCGTTACCTCACGCAGATTTTCGAGGATTTTCTTGCCTTTGAGAACTTCTCCCACAGAGAATGGGGAAAGCCAGTCGAAATTGACGATACTCTTGCGGTTTTCTGGAGCACGGAGATCTCGCTTTGGCCATTTCTTGATGTCTCGATACAGACCTACGGTTGTGATGTTTCTGCCTGGTATGAGGAACATCTTGTCGCCATCGGCTATCAGATAGGCGAATGGCAGATTGCGGGTATCGGGATGGTGCATCAGTTTGCCGAAACATACAGAGTAGGTTCCTAACGTGGCAGGCATCAGCAGGTAAGCGCCGCTGGCTGTCTTCGAACCGCGTTCCAGGATTCCCCAGTGCATAGGTCCCATCTTGTAGGCATGGTTGGAGAAATTGGTGGCCGAACCTGCATTATAGAACGAGAACATACCTCCGATGAGGAGACTGCTCTTGTGGTGAGAGGCTGTGAATGGACCACAGAAGGCGGCACATGCCTCGCCATTACTCATATAGCTGTTGGCGAAGAATACGGAAGCTGAGGCCGTGAAACCATTGCTCAACTGGCAAGTTTCACCGATGAAGCAGTCTTGTATCTTCACACTGTTGATAACGCTCGAACCTTCAGCGATGATACTGTTTTCTGCTATTACGCCAGTACCGATGTACACATTACCATGGATGGAGCCCAACAGGGTGCAGTCGCTGAGTCGGGAAGCACCGTTTACCTCGCAGAAGTCATTGATCACGCAGTTGGTTATCTCCTTAGTGTTGATAATCTTCACGTTGTTTCCTATCTGTCCGCGTTCTGGCATCTTGGTGTCTATATCGCTCTTGATGAGCAGGCGTATCTTCTCCTTCAGTTCCTTGTCGGAGAAATGCTTCACCATGAATGCAGCCAACTGACTGTTCAGGTCGCTGAAAAGAATGACATTTCCTTCGCCCACCTCATTGAGTACGCTTACCAGGTTTCCTTCGCCATAGGTAGCTCCCTCTGTGGTCTCCATGGTTGAAATATTGGAAATGTAGCAATCATCACCGATAGTGTAGTTGTTGATGAAATTGCCCACGTTTTCAATGAGGCAATCATCTCCGATGGTTACATTTCTCAGGGTGGCATTGTTGATGCCGGAATGCTTCACAAAGCCTTGGCTTACTTCTACATTCTTGTCGAATCCGCCGATGTTTACTTCACCATAGAGCATCACGCGATGCATAAAGTTGGGCTTGAAGTTCTCCGATACATTCACGGAGGTCCAGTCTTCTGCCCAACAGTCATTACTCTTGAGCACCTCGATTTCTTCTGAGGTTAGAGGTCTGTAGTCATTCATTGTTGATACGTTTTTGTGGAGTTATCTTTTCGGGAAAACTCCAGGTATTATTTATTCGTAATCCTGGTACAGGAAGTCATTGTATGGATACTTCTGTACGTGGAGCTCTCTTACTTTCTTATAGAGTACCTCGCGGAACTCATCGATGTTGTCTTTGTTCTTTGCCGAGATGAAAAGGCAGTCATCGTGGAGTTTCGCCATCCATGTCTTCTTCAGGTCTTCCAGTGGAATGTTTTCCTTCTCCATAGGTGTCAGGTCATCTTCCTCTTTCTCTACCCAGGTATAGTTGTCTATCTTGTTGAAGATAATCATTGATGGCTTGTCTGAACATCCCAATTCCTCCAGCGTCTTCTCTACCACCTGTATCTGTTCTTCGAAATCAGGGTGCGAAATATCTACTACGTGCAACAGCAGGTCGGCCTCGCGAGTCTCATCCAGTGTACTCTTGAAGGAATCTACCAGGTCGGTAGGCAACTTGCGGATGAATCCAACGGTGTCGGCGAGGAGGAACGGAAGATTTTCTACCACAACCTTGCGCACGGTAGTGTCGAGTGTGGCGAAGAGTTTGTTTTCTGCGAAGACTTCACTCTTGGAGAGGAGGTTCATGATGGTACTCTTTCCCACGTTGGTGTAACCTACGAGTGCTACACGGATGAGACGTCCGCGGTTTTTTCTCTGGGTTGTCTTCTGCTTGTCGATTTCTGCCAGTCGTTCTTTCAGCAGGCTCATTCTGCCGAGGATGATACGGCGGTCCATCTCCAGCTGGGTTTCACCCGGACCACGCAAACCTACAGAACCCTTACCGCCGCCAGAACCAGAACCGCCTCCCTGACGCTCAAGGTGAGTCCAAAGACGTTGCAGTCGTGGAAGCATATAGCGATATTGTGCCAATTCTACCTGAGTCTTTGCCGCTGCGGTCTGTGCGCGCATGGCAAAGATGTCGAGGATGAGTGAGGTACGGTCGAGAATCTTCACTTGCAACTCTTGTTCGATGTTGCGTATCTGCTTGGCAGAAAGTTCATCATCAAAGATGACCATACCGATTTCTCTATCTTCTTCTTCCTCTTCCTTGATGTATTGTTTGATTTCCTCCAACTTACCTTTTCCCACGTATGTGGTCTGGTTAGGTGAAATCACCTTCTGCGTGAATCTCTTCACGGTGACCGCACCAGCAGTATCGGCGAGGAATTCCAACTCGTCGAGGTATTCTTTTGTCTTGGCTTCGTCCTGTGTCTTGGTTACCAGACCTACGAGCACTGCGGTTTCTGCCTTGACTTCTGAAATTACAAATTCTTTCATTTATGTTCTACTGTAGAATATATTTTATTTGGTTTCACTCTCGTGCGCAAGATATAAGCATCGTCCTCGTGCGCACGCGTATTATATATAATGTGCAAAGGTAACAAAAAAATATCTACTTGAATAAAGATAGAGGAATTATTTATAGTTTTTTATTGTAATTGTCATTTGTTGTTTCTTCATGGAGTCGTTAGTTGTTCCTTCAGAATGTCGTTAGTTGTTTCTTCATGGAGTCGTTAGTTGCTCCTTCTGGATGCGTTAGTTGTTCCTTCAGAAAGAATGAATCCAAGCCTTTTGAAGGAATTGGAATTATCGAAATACCGCAATTGCACAGCTTGTATTTGATACACATTTCACACAAATACCGCAAAATGCTGCCGAAAATTCGCAAACGTTTGCGTGGTTTTTTGAATAAAAAAGTAGATTTTCTTTGATTTACATCAATAATTTTATTAATTTTGCACACGTAAAACAAAACTGATTTTCAAAAATAAAATCATAACTACATAAAGTGCAAAACTGCTGAAACATTTAAAAAACTTTGAAATAGTCCCGGCGTGATGTCGGGGCTTTTTTCGTTTTAAGCCCTGGTAGTTACACAAATATGTTTAAAATGCGCTTCTAATCGTGGTGAAATTAGTAGAAAATAGCCGTTTGTGACAAATATGAACGTTTTTTGAATGAAAAATGCACCTTGTTCTCCTTTTTAATGCTTATCTTTGCAAGCGAATGTAGGAATAGCACTTTATTAGCTGGCGCTGAGGAAAGTTACATGTTATATGTCATGCGTCGTCATAATATTATATATGATGCTTAGTCATTCGAAAATGCGTTATGAAGATCATGTGTTTCTTATTCAATAATAATTAAAAATGAAAATGTATCAACCTAAATAGTAGAATAACAAAATGCAAAAAAGTATTCTAAGTAGTATTTTGTTGCTTGGCGCTGTTTGTGCGCAAGCCAACAATTACACAGTGACTTCGCCAAATGGCAAGTTGGTAATGAATGTGAAGTGTGAGGGAGGCAAGGCTTCCTACACGGTGGATTTGAATGGAAAGCAGATGTTGGCAGCTTCGGCTCTCGGTCTGGTAGCAAATTATGGAGATTTCTCTCAAGGACTTACCATGGGAGCTCTGAAGGGCGCACCTAAGCATCTGACCTATGTTATGGACCATACGAAGAAATCTCATGTAGAGAAAGATGTGTATGAGGCTACTATCGGATTCCTCAATGCAAAGAAGGATTCCATGACGCTTCGTCTTCATGTTTCTGACAATGATGTTGCTTATAAGTATGAGATAATCCGTCCAAAGAAAGACAATCCGAAGTCGGTTATTATATATAATGAGGTGAGCGGTTTTAATTTCCCTGAAAAGACCACCACCTTCCTCTGTCCTCAGATTACGCCGATGACAGGATGGGAGCGTACCAAACCTTCTTATGAGGAGGAGTACACACCTAATGCCCAGATGAACGTGAAATCTCAGTTTGGTGTGGGCTATACATTCCCTTGTCTTTTCAAGGTCGGTGAAGATGGATGGGTACTGGTGAGTGAAACGGGTGTTTCCAGCGCTTATCCTGGCAGCCGTCTCTCTGATTATGAACCTGGTAAGGGTTATACGGTTGCCTTCCCTCAGAAGGGTGAGAATAATGGTGTGGGTTCTGAGTTTGCTGGCATTCCTTTGCCAGGTGAGACTCCTTGGCGTACCATCACCGTAGGTGCATCACTGGCTCCTATCGTGGAAACTACCATTCCTTATGATGTGGTAGAACCTCTCTATGAGGCTTCTCAGAATTATAAGCCTTCCCGCTATACTTGGAGCTGGCTGATCTGGCAGGATAACTCTGTCAATTATGATGATCAGGTGAAGATGATTGATGTGGCTGCTGCTCAGGGTTATGAAGCCATTTTGGTGGATGCCTGGTGGGACAAGCAGATAGGCAGAAAGCGCATTGAAGAGTTGAGTAAGTATGCCAAGAGCAAGAAGGTAAGCCTGATGCTCTGGTACAATTCCAACGGTTTCGAGAATGATGCTCCACAGACTCCTCGTCAGATTATGAACAATTCCATCGCCCGCAAGAAGGAGATGGCATGGATGAAGAAAATCGGAGTAGTGGGCATCAAGGTGGACTTCTTCGGTGGCGACAAGCAGGAGACGATGAAACTTTATGAGGATATCCTCAGCGATGCCAATGACTATGGTTTGGAGGTTATCTTCCATGGTTGCACCATGCCTCGCGGTTGGGAACGTATGTATCCTAACTATGTTTCCAGTGAGGCTGCCTTGGCTTCAGAGAATGTTTACTTTACTGATTATCATGCAAAGAAGGAGGCTTTCGAAATGACAATGCATCCTTTCTCCCGTAATGCTGTAGGTAGTTTCGACTGGGGTGGTGTAATGATGAACAAGTATTTCTCCAAGGATAATAAGAGTCGTCATCAGCGCTATACAAGCGATATTTTCGAGATGGCTACTGCGATTACCAATCAGAGCAGCGTAAACTGTGTCTGTCTCTATCCTAACAATCTGCAGGATGTGCCTCAGTGGGAATTGGATTGGCTGAAGGCTGTGCCTACGGCTTGGGACGACGTGAAGTTTATTGCTGGTTATCCTACCCAGTATGCAGTAGTGGCTCGTAAAGCTTCTGCTGCCAATACAGGTACAGCTGCAGCCAGTGCAGGCAGATGGTTTGTTGGTGGTCTGAATGCAACGGATAAACCACTTGCTCTGACCCTGAATTTGCCGATGTTTGCAGGTAAGACCGTGACTTATCTCACCGACCAGCCTAAGAAAAAGGGCGAGAAGTTCTTCACTTCTGTCAAGAAGACTTTGAAGGTAGGTAAGGATGGTAAGGCTAAGGTGGTAATCCAGCCTAATGGCGGAATCATCATCGAATAACTTACTGTTTGATGAAACCAAATGGTTTGCTTTAAAGCATAAAAAAAGGTTCCTTCGAAGGATGTTACTCCCCGAAGGAACCTTTTTTCTTGTTTTCTTTCTATCTTTAACCTATTGAATTACTTTTCTTCAATTTTGTATTACTTGTTCTCGAATACCAATCCGCCTTCCTTGGTGTAATCGATAGTGATTGGCTTCTCACGACTTACTTCTTCGGAAAGAATCTTCTTACTCAAGTCGTTCAATACGTAATCCTGAATAGCACGCTTTACAGGGCGGGCACCAAACTCTGGATCGTAACCTACCTCAGCAAGATAACTGATGGCGGCAGGAGTCCAGCAGAGTTCAAAGCCTTGAGGCTCCAACATCTTCTTGACTCTATTCATCTGGAGTTCAACCACTTTGGCTATCTGCTCCTGGGTGAGAGGCTTGAAGGTGATGATGTCGTCGATACGGTTCAGGAACTCAGGACGGAAGGTCTTCTTCAACATCTCACGGCTTGCATTGGAAGTCATGATGATGATGGTGTTCTTGAAGTTTACCACACGACCCTTATTGTCGGTCAAACGGCCATCGTCCAATACCTGAAGTAAGGTGTTGAAGACGTCAGGGTGAGCCTTCTCTATCTCATCGAAGAGAACTACACTGTATGGTTTGCGACGAACAGCCTCGGTTAACTGACCACCCTCATCGTATCCTACATACCCCGGAGGCGCTCCAATCAAACGGGTAACACTGAACTTTTCCTGATACTCACTCATATCAATTCGGGTCATCATCGACTCATCATTGAACAGGTATTCGGCAAGCGCCTTGGCCAACTCGGTTTTACCAACACCGGTAGTTCCGAGGAAGATAAAGCTGGCGATAGGACGCTTAGGATCCTGCAATCCAGCACGAGAACGGCGTACAGCATCACTTACTGCTGTGATAGCCTCGTCTTGTCCGATGACTCTCTTGTGGAGTTCTTCTTCCAGATGGAGCAGTTTTTCGCGCTCGCTCTGCATCATACGGCTTACTGGAATTCCCGTCCAGCGGCTTACTACCTCTGCAATATCGTCGGCAGTAACCTCCTCGCGGATCATCGCCTCACCGCCCTGAGTACTCTTCAGTTGCTCCTGAATCTTCTTGATGTCGTCTTCGAGAGCTACCAGCTTAGAGTATCTGATTTCAGCTACGCGCTCGTAATTGCCTTCACGCTCCATGCGTTCAGCCTCAAACTTGAGATTCTCCATCTCCTGCTTGTCCTGCTGAATCTTGTTGACGAGTGCTTTCTCGCCTTCCCATTTAGCACGGAAGTCATGCTCCTTATCCTTCAACTCTGCAATCTCCTTGTCGAGTTGCTGAATCTTAGGCTGGTCGTTTTCACGCTTAATAGCCTCACGTTCAATCTCCAGCTGCTTCAAGTGACGGGTGATTTCATCCAGTTCCTCTGGCACGGAGTCGCGCTCCATACGGAGTTTAGCTGCGGCTTCATCCATCAGGTCGATGGCCTTGTCCGGAAGAAATCTGTCGGAGATGTATCTTTCAGACAACTTGACGGCTGCAATGCAGGCATCATCCTGAATACGTACCTTATGATGGTTCTCATAACGTTCCTTAATACCACGGAGGATACTGATGGCATCTACCTCGTCAGGTTCGTTGACCATGACGGTCTGGAATCGACGCTCTAGTGCCTTATCCTTTTCGAAGTACTTCTGGTACTCGTTGAGGGTAGTAGCACCGATGGCTCTCAATTCACCACGAGCCAAGGCAGGTTTCAGAATGTTGGCAGCATCCATGGCACCCTCGCCACCGCCAGCACCTACCAGGGTATGAATCTCATCGATGAAGAGGATAATCTGTCCGTTGGCATTGGTTACCTCCTTGATGACGCTCTTGAGTCGTTCCTCAAATTCACCCTTGTATTTTGCACCAGCCACCAGTGCACCCATATCAAGCGAATAGAGCTGCTTGTTCTTCAGGTTCTCAGGCACATCGCCACGTACGATACGCTCTGCAAGTCCCTCTACGATAGCGGTTTTACCAGTACCTGGTTCACCGATAAGGATAGGGTTGTTCTTGGTTCTACGAGAGAGAATCTGAAGTACCCGGCGAATCTCTTCGTCACGACCGATTACTGGGTCGAGTTTGCCGCTTCTGGCCTGTTCAACCAGATTCTTGGCGTATTTTTCGAGACTCTGATAGTTCTCGTCAGCACTTTGACTCTTAACGTTCTGTCCTTGTCTGAGGGCCTGGATAGCAGCTGTCAAATCCTTCTCGTTGGCACCTGCATCCTTCAAGATGCGTGCTGCAGTAGAATTACCTTTGAGGATGGCAAGGAGGATTGGTTCCACGCTGACGAATTCGTCGCCCATCTTCTTGGCGATGTCTTCAGCATTGATAAGAATCTGATTGGTGTCGCCCGAGAGATATGGCTGCCCGGCACCCTGCACACGAGGCAGATGCTGCATCTCCTGTTGTAAGAGCATGGCAATCTGATTGCCGTTCATGCCTAACTTCTGGAAGATATAGTTGGTTACATCAGGTGCTTTCTCGATGATACCACTGAGAAGATGCACCGGTTCGATGGTCTGCTGACCATTACGCTGCGCGATGTTCACAGCGGCTTGCACCGCTTCTTGCGCCTTGATTGTAAATTTGTCGAATGTCATATTTATTCTCCTTTCTTATTTATAGGGATTATTATTTTCTTTTAGTGAATTCTGATTTTATGAATTATTATTCAGCTTTCTCTTGCCAAAAGAGCGAATAGTGTGCCGATATGTGATTTTCTGACATTTTGACATGAATAGGGCGGTTTTAGATGGTTTTTGGGATGTTTTATATGTCAAATTGTCGGTTTAGAGAGCGAACTTTGAGTCTTTTAAAAGAGAATAACTTCAGGACTTTTATAGACGACCAACTTGGGTTTTAATAGACGCCTAATCTTGGTCTTAATAGGCGCTTCATTCTACCTGTCATAGAAAATAGGCTTTTTGCTTTTTGGAAAGGAAGGGTGAATGACCGGTCATGGTCATTATCGGTCATTTTTATTTTCGGGATTCATTAAAAGCTTGTACTTTTTTAGTGATAAATAGTTAATTATACTTTCTCTTTCATTTTGACCGAAAATGACCATGACCGGAATTGTAATATTAGCATCCGTTGATGAGAGAAAGTATATGTAAGGTAAAGTATAACTTCTTGAATTGCAGAGGATTATCGGATAGAAATGGTGTGAATGAGAAACTATGGACGGCATCAGCTTGTGCTCGCAATGTTAACCAAAACTGGTAATATTATTAGCAATCAGACTTGATTTATCGCAAATATACCTAAAATATTCCTATAACTCGCCTTGAAATTTGGTAGTTTCGATTATTTTTTGTAATTTTGCAGCGTTTTATAATTAGAAAGAAGTCGAATTCAAAATAGATAATTAATGGCTGAAACAAAGAAAATCAAGACAGCGTTGGTGTCTGTCTTCCACAAAGATGGCTTGGATGAGTTGCTCGCCAAGTTGAACGAAGAGGGTGTTAAATTCTTGAGCACTGGTGGTACTCAGAAATTTATCGAATCTTTGGGTTATGAATGTCAGAAAGTAGAGGATGTAACCACATATCCATCAATCCTTGGTGGTCGTGTGAAAACTCTTCACCCAAAAATATTTGGAGGAATCTTGGCTCGCCGCGACAATGAGGGTGACCAGGAGCAGATGAAGGAATTTGAAATTCCAAGCATCGACCTCGTTATCGTAGATTTGTATCCATTCGAGCAGACTGTAGCAAGTGGTGCCAGCGATGCTGATATTATCGAGAAGATTGATATCGGTGGTATTTCTTTGATCCGTGCAGGTGCAAAGAACTTCAAGGATGTAGTCATCGTTCCAAGCAAGGCTGAGTACAGTGTGCTTCTTGATATTCTCAAGCAGAAGGGTGCAGAGACTGATATCGAAGACCGCAAGATGTTCGCAGAGCGTGCCTTTGGTGTAAGTTCTCACTATGATACTGCAATCCACGCTTGGTTTGCTAAGTAAAAAAGCTTCTCTTCTTGCTCTCATATTGTGAGGCGAGAAGATGGCTGCAAAAGATAGATTTTAAGCTTAAAATAATAGATTTTACATTAGAAAATGGGATTTTTTTCATTTATTCAGGAAATCGCAATGGACTTAGGTACCGCCAATACCATCATTATCAGTGATGATAAGATTGTAGTGGACGAACCTTCTGTTGTGGCACTTGACCGTCGTACCGACAAGATGATTGCGGTGGGAGAGAAGGCTAAGATGATGTACGAGAAGACTCATGACAACATCCGTACAATCCGTCCTTTGCGCGATGGTGTTATTGCCGACTTTACCGCTTGCGAGCAGATGATGCGTGGACTCATCAAGATGGTTCACACGGGTAGTCGTCTGTTCTCCCCATCACTCCGTATGGTTATCGGAGTTCCTTCTGGTTCTACTGAGGTGGAACTTCGTGCAGTGCGCGATTCTGCAGAACATGCAGATGGCCGTGATGTTTACTTGATTTTTGAGCCAATGGCTGCAGCTATCGGTATCGGTATCGATGTAGAGGCACCTGAAGGCAATATGATAGTTGATATAGGTGGTGGTTCTACCGAGATTGCAGTGATTTCTCTGGGTGGTATTGTTTCCAACAATTCTATCCGTACTGCAGGTGATGATCTTACTGCTGATATCCAGGAATATATGAGCCGCCAGCACAATGTGAAGGTTTCTGAGCGTATGGCTGAGCGTATCAAGATTCATGTAGGTTCTGCCTTGACAGATCTTGGTGATGAGGCTCCTGAGGATTTCATCGTTCATGGTCCTAACCGTATTACAGCCCTTCCAATGGAGGTTCCTGTATGTTATCAGGAAATTGCTCACTGTTTGGATAAGACTGTAGCGAAGATTGAGAATGCTGTGCTTTCTGCACTCGAAAATACTCCTCCTGAGCTTTATGCTGATATCGTAAAGAATGGTATCTGGCTCTCTGGTGGTGGTGCTTTGCTCCGTGGTCTCGACAAGCGACTCCAGGATAAGATCAATATCCCATTCCACATCGCAGAAGACCCATTGCACAGTGTAGCTAAGGGTGCTGGTATTGCATTGAAAAATGTAGATCGTTTCTCTTTCTTGATGCGATAAATAGTTTCATCAAAGAGAGATAATAATATATAAGGTGAAAAGATAGATAAAGAGATGGAATCCTCCTCGCTCGAGGAGGAGATCATCTCTTTTTAAGTCATAATGGTTTAATACATTGAGCGGATTAAGGCGTAAAATGAATTAAATCAGGATGGGTTGACTCATCATGGGTGAGTCTTATGATAGCTTTTCTCCTGCATGTTGATATTCTACATGTTTTTTTCATTTACATGTTAATTTACTAAAAGTATGCACAACCTTTTAGAGTTTTTGGCAAAATATAACCATTGGTTTGTCTTTGTGATTCTTGAGGTGGTGAGTTTTGTGCTCCTGTTTCAGTACAACAGTTACCAGGGTAGCGTATGGTTCTCATCGGCTAATGCCGTGACGGGCAAACTCTACGAATGGGATTCCAATGTGGAAACCTTTTTCTCACTCACCAAGGTAAATCAGGAACTGACCCAACGCAATGCTTACCTGGAACAGCAGGTGCAGCAGCTCTCCGAGAAATTGACTGATGCTACCAAGGACAGTACCTTTGCGCAGCGTAGCCAGATGAGTCTGTTGCAGTCATATCATCTGATTCCTGCCAAGGTGGTTGCCAATAGCATAGATAAGCCGGGCAACCTGATGACTATCGACAAGGGTAGGGCTGATGGTGTACGCAAGGATATGGGTGTGGTTTGCGGTACGGGTGTGGTTGGCATCGTGTATCTGGTAGCAGAACATTATAGCGTGCTGATTCCTGTACTCAATATAAAGTCTAACATCAGTTGCACCATCAAAAACAGAGGTTATTTTGGTTATCTTCGTTGGAAAGGTGGTCCTTCTGAATATGCTTATATGGAGGATGTTCCTCGTCATGCTCATTTCAAGTTGGGCGATTATGTAGTGACGAGTGGCTACTCTGCTGTCTTCCCTCCAGGTGTGTTGGTAGGAAAGGTGCTGCACGTATTCAATTCCGCGGATGGTCTTTCGTATCGGGTACAGTTGAAACTCTCTACTGATTTTGCCAAGCTGCGTGACGTCTGTGTCATCGATGATGCGCCTATGCGTGAGCGTCTCGAACTGATGAGAGCGGCTCAGGATTCCATCAAACCGGATTAAAATAGCCTGTATTCCTGATGCATGGAATGAGGCAAAATGGAAATGGTTATTCAAATATTTAAATTTCTAATTTTAACTAATGAGTATAGAACAAGTAAGACGATTTGTGCTGTTTGTAGTACTCTTGTTGGTACAAGGACTGGTGCTCAATCATATTCATCTCTTCGATTGTGCCACACCATTGATCTACATCATCCTGGTGCTGCATTTTCGCAGAAACCAGTCCAGATGGTCGGCTCTTCTCTGGAGTTTTTCCCTCGGACTCTGTGTTGATGTCTTTGCCAATACCCCAGGTGTGGCAGCTGCTTCTATGACGCTCATGGGACTGGTTCAGCCTTATCTCTTCGAAATTTTCATACCGAGAGACAGTGCTGACGATCTGGAACCAACCATCCGCAGCATTGGTGTTTCTTCCTTTTTCTGGTATGTTTTCATCATGATTCTGCTCTATTGCTTGGTATTCTTCACATTGGAGACCTTCAATTTCTTCAATTGGATCCAGTGGCTCAAGTGTATTGGGGGCAGTACCCTGCTCACTTACTTGCTGGTTATGGCATTGGAAAGTATTAAAAAATAGAAGGACTTCAGGGGTTCACTGTGCAAATCTTGAATCTCCTGAATTTCAGGACAATCAATAAGGATAGGAAATATGATAGATTATAATCTCGAAAAGCGTAGATTTGTGATAGGTGGTGTGGCCATAGTAATAGTGGTCACCTATCTGATTCGTCTCTTTACGCTCCAGATTATGAGCGACGACTATAAGAAAAATGCCGATAGTAATGCCTTCCTCAAGCAGATAGAATATCCTTCGAGAGGTGCCATCTACGACCGCAATGGCAAGCTGATGGTTTACAACCAGCCTTCCTATGACATCATGGTAGTGATGAACGAAGAGAAGAATCGTCTCGACACAATGGACTTCTGTAATGCCTTAGGTATTACCAAGGAATTTTTCATCAAGCGTATGGAAGATATCAAGGACAGAAGTAAGAATCCTGGATATTCCAGATATACGCAACAGCTCTTCATGACTCAGTTGAGCGATAAGGATTTTAGCGTGTTCCAGGAAAAGATGTTCCGTTTTCCTGGCTTCTATGTGCAGAAACGAAGCATCCGAGAATATACTTATCCTTATGCAGCCCATGTGCTGGGTGATGTGGGAGAGGTTTCGGAAAGCGATATAGAGGATGATAGCTATTATCAGCCAGGTGACTACATCGGTAAACTCGGTCTGGAAAAGCATTATGAAAAAGAATTGCGCGGACAGAAGGGTGTGAAAATCATGCTTCGTGATGCCCGAGGTAGAATACAAGGCAGTTATCAGAACGGAAAGTTCGACCAGAAACCTATCGCAGGTAAGGATCTGACGCTCGGTATTGATGTAAAATTACAGGCGTTGGGTGAGCGACTCATGCAGGGTAAAATCGGTAGTATCGTAGCTATTGATCCGCGCACGGGAGAGGTGCTGGCTATGGTTTCTTCTCCTACTTACGACCCTCGTCGTCTGGTGGGCAAACAGCGTGGAAAGATGCACAAGTGGCTGTCTCACAATCCGTGGAAACCACTCCTCAACCGTAGTATCATGGGTCAGTATCCTCCGGGTTCTACCTTCAAGACTACGCAGGCGCTTACTTTCCTTTCTGAGGGAATTATCACGCCAGGTACGGCTTTCCCTTGCCATAGAGGTTTCTCTTACAGGGGGCTCCACGTAGGTTGTCACGGCCATCCATCGCCTATCGCTCTGGTGGATGCTATCAGTACTTCTTGTAACGGTTATTTCTGTTGGGGACTTTACTATATGATGGGTAATAAGCGTAAGTACCATTCCGTACAGACCGCTATGGACACCTGGCGCGACTATATGAAGAGTATGGGATTCGGATATAAGTTGGGCATTGACTTGCCTGGTGAAAAGCGAGGTCTTATTCCTAATGCTGCCTATTATGACAAGGCTTATAAAGGCTCATGGAACGGATTGACCATTATCAGTATCTCCATCGGACAGGGTGAGGTCAACCTGACCCCTCTGCAAATAGCCAACCTGGGTGCAACGATAGCCAACCGTGGTTATTACTACGTGCCTCATGTAGTACGTAAGGTAAAGGGCGAACCGCTCGATACACTTTATACCCGACGCCATCAGACGATGGCTACTCGAAGGGCTTATGATTACGTAGTGGCAGGTATGAGAAGTTCAGCTTTGAGAGGAACCTGTAAGATGCTTGCCCGATACGACTTTGAACCTTGTGGTAAGACGGGTACTGCGCAGAACCGTGGTCATGACCACTCTGTATTCATGGGCTTCGCACCAATGAACAATCCAAAGATTGCCATTGCCGTATATGTAGAGAATGGTGGATGGGGCGCTGATTATGGTGTGCCTATCGGCGGATTGATGATGGAACAATATTTGAAAGGTAAATTGTCGCCAGCTTCTGAAAGTCAGGCGACGGCAATGCAAAATAGAAGAATCGCTTATGGCTCAAGTAGCAGATAATAGACAACCAAGTGTGCTTCGTTCCATCGACTGGTGGACGATAGGTATTTATCTTGCACTGCTTTCATTCGGATGGATCAGTGTCTGTGGTGCCAGCTACACTTATGGTGACAATGATATTTTCAGTCTGGGTACTCGTTCGGGCATGCAGATTATCTGGATAGGTACTTCGATCGCATTAGGCTTTGTACTCCTGATGCTCGACGACAGGTTTTACGATACCTTCTCGTATGTGATTTATGCCGTCTTGATATTGTTGCTTTTTGCCACGATATTCAATCCGCATAGCATCAAGGGTTCGCATTCCTGGCTTGTGTTAGGTCCGCTCCGACTCCAGCCCGCCGAGTTTGGTAAGTTTGCCACGGCACTCGCCGTAGCTAAGTTTATGTCGAGTTATGGTTTTAATATCCACAACATCAAGCATTTCATGGCTGCAGTGGGTATTATCCTGCTCCCAATGGTGTGCATTGTAGGACAGAGAGAGACGGGTTCAGCATTGGTCTATTCAGCCTTTTTCCTCATGCTCTATCGCGAGGGAATGCCCGGAAGCATCCTCTTTACGGCTGTGGCCATGGTGGTCTATTTCGTAGTAGGCATCAAGTATGAGAATGTGATGATGTGGGACTCCTATACTTCCATCGGTAAGTTTGTGGTGCTTTTGCTGGTGCAGATATTTACGGCAGGTATGGTCAGTTCCTATACGGGTAATAAGAAACATTGTTATACGATTCTTGCATATACTGTCGGCATTACGCTCATCTTCCTGCTCTTCTCCACCTATGTGATTCCTTTCGACATCGTTTGGGTTCAACTCGGTTTGTGTGCAGCCATGATTGGCTATATCGTTTATCAGGCATTGGCAACCCGATTGCGCAGTTATTATTTCATAGCTGCCTTCGCCTTGGGTTCTATAGCTTTCTTCTACTCAGCCGATTATGTGCTCAACAATGTGATGGAACCTCACCAGCGTGTACGTATCAATGTACTTTTAGGCTTGGATGAAGACTTGGCTGGTGCAGGTTACAATGTTCATCAGAGTGAGATTGCTATCGGATCTGGTGGCTTGCAAGGTAAGGGATTCCTGAACGGAACGCAGACCAAGCTGAAGTTCGTGCCAGAGCAGGATACTGACTTTATCTTCTGTACGGTAGGAGAGGAGGAAGGATTCCTCGGCTCGGCCTGTGTGCTTCTGCTCTTCCTGGCATTGATATTGAGGTTGATTCATCTGGCAGAGCGGCAACCCTTCAAGTTTGGACGAGTCTATGGTTATTGTGTTCTGAGTGTGTTCCTCTTTCATCTGTTTATCAATGTGGGCATGGTGCTGGGTCTCACTCCTGTCATTGGTATTCCTTTGCCATTCTTCAGTTATGGCGGTAGTTCGCTTTGGGGTTTCACCATCCTGCTTTTCATTTTCCTAAGGATTGATGCAGGACGAAATCTGATAAGAAACTAAAATATGTAGAGATTAAACTGGAAAGAAAGCAGAGATAAGCTTGGAAAGAAGCAGAGATTAAACTTGGTAAGAATGCGAAGTATTAGATAAAATCTGTGTAATCTGCGAAATCTTCGTGAAAAAATCGTAAAAGAGAAGTCCCCCTTGAAGTTCCTCTGTGATGTTGAGAACTTTCAAGGGGGATTTCTCTTTAATGTTTCACGACTTTTAATCCAATATCACTGATGCCTGGCAGAATCTCTCGTTTCATGTCATGGCGGATGGTGACGTGGATAGAGTCGTTTTTGTTCAATTGATAAACGTTGATGGGGAAGTTATATTGATAATAACTGATTCCTTGTCCTGTCGTAGCTCCGTTTTTGTCGATGAGCTTGCATTGGATAGTATCTATCTTCACTGTTTTTTCTTTCCTGTTGTGGCTGTCGGGGTAGATGCTCTGTTCTACGATGAGGGTCAGTCCCATAAAAGGATAAGCACCTGTGATGCGAAGTCCTAAATGTTCCTGATAGTACCCCGATGCTGCCAATGGTGGAATATCAAACGACAAGGTGTCGTTTTTTTCCCATCCGGCAATAGGAGTATGAGAATACGAATCGTAAACCATTGAATCCTTGCAGGATGAGAAAAAGTTTAAAGCAGTGAATGTACCTATTATTAATAAGGTATAGAATAGTTTCTTCATTATCTTATATTACCTTTCTTACCTTTTTTATATTATCATTCCTTACTTTATGTTATTCTTGATTGCCACTTGGGTTGTTGTTTCTGTCTCCCTGAGGTCTTTCCCCCTGCTGGCGATTGTCTCTCTGAGGTCTTTCCCCCTGCTGGCGATTGTCTCTCTGAGGTCTTTCTCCCTGCTGGCGATTGTCTCTCTGAGGTCTTTCTCCCTGCTGGCGATTATTTCTCTGAGGTCTCTCTCCCTGCTGGCGATTATTTCTCTGAGGTCTCTCTCCCTGCTGGCGATTATTTCTCTGAGGTCTCTGACCGCGGTTTCGATTATCATTGCGTCGATTCTCTCTATTTCCGTCACGTTCCTCAGGTGCAGATGCTGTATTTGGAATATCGGCATTTTGCTGCTGTGGCGCATTTTGCTGCTGAGCATTTTCGCCATTAACGGCTTTGTTGCGATTCTTATTATTCTTTTTCTTTCGCTTTGCCTTGTCAAAACGGCTTAGGTCTGCTTCTGCAAGCAAGTCTGCAGATTTTGGTTTCTCTTTCACCTTACCGTCTTCCAATAAACTCAAAGGCTTTTCGCCCTGACGGTTCATTGCTATGATTTCTTGAGCTCGTTCTGCTGTAATCGTTTCGAGGTTGGAAGCCATATTCTTATCTGAAGAATAGGTGATAAGACCTGCAAGAATATCTGTCTTAAACTGGTAGAAATCTCCGTCAGCTGTTTGCAGAATAATATCCTTGGCAGGAATTTTCTTGCCTGCTTCCACATAGTTATCTACCTCATAGTTGAGACAGCATTTGAGTTTTGCACACATGCCAGCCAATTTCTGAGGGTTGAGAGAAATGTCCTGGAAGCGGGCTGCGTTTGTACTTACACTCACAAAGTTTTTCATCCAAGTGGCACAACAGAGCTCGCGTCCGCAAGGTCCTGTACCACCGATGCGTCCTGCTTCCTGTCTTGCTCCAATTTGTTTCATTTCGATGCGCACATGGAAAGTATCTGCCAAAACCTTGATGAGTTGTCGGAAATCGACACGCTCGTCGGCAATATAATAGAAGATAGCTTTGTTTCCGTCTCCCTGATATTCCACATCGCCAATCTTCATCTTCAGTCCAAGATCTTTCGCAATCTGTCGGCTCTGAATCATGGTGCCGTGCTCACGGCTCTTGGCTTCCTTGCACTTCTCGATATCTACAGGTTTGGCAATTCGATAGATGCGCTTGATGTCATCTGCAGATTTGAGATTGGCTTTCTTGATTTGCAATTTCACCAATCTTCCTGTAAGAGTAACCACACCAATGTCATGGCCAGGACTTGCCTCCACCGCCACGACATCCCCTTTTTTCAGGTCGAGGTTGTTGACGTTGTGATAATATGCCTTTCGGGTGTTCTTAAACTGCACTTCCACAAGGTCTGTGCTTTCGGCATTGCCAGGCACATCGGCAAGCCAGTCGTATGTGTTCAGTTGTCGGTCTTGGCGTCCTACTGCCTTGCAGCAGAGACCTCGGTCGCAACCATTCCACATTCTGAATTTCATATCCTTGTAATCCACAATAATCTGATTTTAATAGTGTATATTGTATGATGTATATGTTGTATTGTACAAATTCTCTATGTACAATGAATATTTCTTATCTGATAATCGTCTTTACTGACTCTTGATTCCGCATTCTTCAACCATTATTTTCTGATGAGCAATACGATGATTTTGAGAGCCAGATCGAAAAAGACTATTTTGGCATTGGCATTTTGCCCAATATCCCTTTTGCATTCATCGAAGAGGTTGAATATATCGATGATATTAGCCTCGTTGATGAAACGGGCGAAATTCTTGGCGAAATTCTCTTCCTCTTGCGTCATGTAAATCAGTTCTTCCTGCCGGAAATTGTACATGAAACTTTCTCTGAGCATGTGCGTGAAATAATCAAGCATACGTTTCTGTTTTTCTCGTCCGAAAGTAGCTACTACTTCGCTCCATTTTTTGAGGTCGTGGATATTGCGCATGTAGGCAAGTCGCATGAGCATGATAAACATGTCCAGATGCTGCCTGTTCTCATTGCCGGCATTGAGTTCTTCGATCGCCGCATTCCAGTTGCCATGTGCGATGCGTGCGATGCGATGGGCATTCTCTTGCTCTAATCCTCTTCTGCTGATGAGTGCTTCTTCCATCTCTTCATCAGAAATCTTCTTGAAATCGATTCTTTGAGTACGGCTTCTGATGGTTTCGAGGAGCAATTCCGGTTCTTCACTCACCATGATGAAGTAGGTCTTGGCAGGCGGTTCTTCCAGAAGTTTCAATATCTTGTTGGCACTCGTAATATTCATGCGCTCAGGAAGCCAGATGAGGCTTACCTTATTGCCTCCGAGTACCGACTTGAAATTGAGCTTGCGGGAGATTTCGTCAGTCTCTTCTACAGTAATGATAGCCTGCTTGTTGAAGTCTGCATCATTTTTCCCCATTTTCCTCATCCATTGGTCGATCTGGAAGTAAGGACCTTCGGCAAGCAATTCTCGCCATTGGGTAATGAAGTCGTCGCTGATAGGCTTGTGTTCACTTCCCATATCAGATGTTTTGATGGTAGGGAAGGTGAAATGGAGGTCTGGATGTTCCCATTTCTTGAGCATGGCACTGGTACGGCGTTCAGCGTCTGTAGGAGTAGAAGCATTCTCTTCCATTTTTTCTCCCATCAGATAGCTGGCGAAAGCCAAAGCTACAGCCATCTTGCCGCAGCCTTTAGGACCGCAGAACATGATGGCATGAGGAATACGTTCTTCCTCTGCCATCTGCATCAGTCGTGCCCATACTTCTTTCTGACCTATTACTTCGCTAAACTTCATATTATAGTATTTTTTGTAGGAGTAAACTCCGTTTTCTTATTTTATATCTTTTCTATTTAAAACGTTTAAACCAACTTCTTTTTTTACCAATTCCTTTTATATAAAGAATTTTATTATTTAGTTCATGTTTCTAAAACGTCTTTAGCGTTTTTTGAAATCTCTCGCTTAAAACAGAGTCTTTGCGATTTGTTTAACACTCTCCACAGCGGAGACGGTGAAGAAATGAACATTATTGTAACCGTGCTCGAAGAGGTCTTTCACTTGAGCAGTTGTCCATTCAATACCAAGTTCTTTTGCGTCTTCATCAGTCTTACACTTCAAGACTTCCTGTGCCAGTTCCTCTGGAATGTCGCAATGGAAAGTCTTAGGTACAACGGTAAGTTGTGACAGTTTTGCGAAAGGCTTGATGGCAGGAATGATAGGTATGGTGATACCCATTTTTCTTGCCTTTTCCACGAAATCATAGAATTTCTGATTGTCGTAGAAGAGTTGGGTTACAGCATAGGCTGCGCCCAATTGTTGTTTCTCCAGGAGGTGCTGCATGTCCATCTCTAGATTTGGAGCTTCCTCATGCTTCTCCGGATAGCAAGCTACGCCACAGCAGAATTTTTCTCCCGGGTGTTTGATAGGAGTACCATCCATGAAGAAGCCATCATTGAATTGGTTGACTTGCTTCAAGAGGTCTGTAGCATGCATGTGACCATTTGCGGTCGGTGTAAACTGGCGGTCATCCTTCGCCTTGTCTCCACGCAGTACGAGGAGATTTGAAATGCCTAAGAACTGGAGGTCGAGCAGTTCATACTCGATATCTTCCTTGCTGGCTCCACTACAAATGACATGAGGAATAACCGGAATGTCGTATTTGTTTTGGATGGCACCTGCAATCGCAACTGTACCTGGGCGGCGACGCACACGCTGGCGGGTAAGCAAGCCGTTGTCCAACTCCTTATAGACAAACTCGCTGTGGTGCGTGGTGATATTTATAAATCGAGGGTTAAATTCCTTCAGGGCATCGATGGTGCGGAAGAGTGCTGCCGTACCATTTCCCTTCAATGGAGGAAGAACCTCAAATGAAAAACCTTTCTCTTGGGCCCCGTTATTCAGAAATTCTGTTATGTTCATCTTCTTTATTTCTTTTTGTAATGTAGGGTGTAATTTGAATGTTGAATAGACTCTGAGGACCTTACTTTTGCGGATGACAAAGCGTATAGCCCTATTTGTTTGCAAAAATACAAAAAAATAGGCTGAAAGACGAAAAAATAAGGAGCAAAACGAAAAAATAAGGAGCAAAAATGAAAAAATATGGGGAAAAATGAAAGATGGACGTAATATTTTTAAGAATCATGTAATATTTGTGGAAAAATAGCGTACTAAATATAGTATTTACAAACTATTCTAAAACAGATACAATTTAAACCTAAAAAATATGGAACAGAATCAAAATGGCTCTAAAGCCTATCTTATCTCAATTGTGATGGTCGCCGTATTGGGTGGCTTGCTCTTCGGTTATGATACCGCAGTAATTTCGGGTGCCGAAAAAGGATTGCAAGCTTTCTTCAAGGGCGCAAGTGATTTCGAATACACGGATTTCATGCACGGATTTACATCATCAAGTGCATTGATCGGTTGTATCATCGGTAGTGCTCTTTCTGGTCTCTTCGCCAGTAATTTAGGACAATACCATTCGTGGCGCTGCTGTTGCCATCGCAGTTGCCTTCCAGTGGATCTTCAACTTTATTGTCAGCTCAACCTTCGTTCCGCTGTTTAATATGCATTTGGTGGAAGGAGATGATTTCGGTCATTGGTTTACCTATGGTCTTTATGGAGCCATCTGTATTTGTGCAGCCCTCTTTGTGTGGAAACTTGTGCCAGAGACAAAGGGAAAGAGCCTGGAGGATATGAGTAAACTCTGGAGAAAGGAATAATGCTATAAAGGAAACAATACTTTAGAGGAAACAATGCATTAAAGTAAAGTGTTTTAATGTAAAGATGGCTTTAAAACATTTATGATCAGTAAAAAGACGAGGCGCAAGCATCTTCACGATGGTTGCGCCTCTTTACGTTTTTATATTTTATATAAGAGAGTATTAACTATGCATATATTTGATAGTTTAATTCTTTTCTTGATAATATTTTTATTGTTTTGATGTCACTTTATTGCGACAAGCAAAACTTACAATTGGCTGTGAATTTATAGAATTCTTAATGTAGTTGGTCTGTGCGCCATCTACAAAGATGTAGGAGAGAATGAATGGGAAATAGATTTTTCTAGTTGACCAACCACAACTGCCTGCATAGTATGGGTGGGCAGAGAAAATCAATACAACCTTATGTTCTTTAGCATCTGAACCGTATGTAAGATTGAGGTTGATAGGACTTGGACAAGCATAAAAATATGCTTGGTTTGTCGGACTGTTTGGTAAAACCATGTACTTTCCTGCCACGGTCTTGTCTTCTACCTTGCTGATGGCTTCCTTCAATTCAGGATTAGAGATGTGCTCGGCAAGTTTCTTGATAGGGAAGTTGCTGATGGTAAATGTACTATCATTACGCATACTGAAATAGCATGATGTCTCTACAGAATCTGCCTGATTCTTTACGTTAGCATCATTCTTGTGATCGAATAAGAGTACCAGATTAGAATAAGAACCAGCCATTTTCGTTTGGTAAGCATCTTGCTGCTCCTTTGTAAGATAGCTGTAGCCGTTATCATCACCTGTATTACATGAAGTGAAAGTTAGTGCTGTGAACAATACAGCAACTAAAGATAGCAATGTAATTTTTTTCATTTTCTTATGTTTAATTGTTATTATACTATTTTCCTACTTTTTTGATAAAGAATTTGGTTGGGAATATATGATTCTTTTTTATTCTTTCCATTGTTATAAACCCCCAAAAACAAGAATCTTGCATTAGATAGCGGTTAATTAATGTTAATAATATTTTTCTGTCTATTTTCTTGCTTAATTAGAAAACATTATGTACCTTTGCATGTGTAATAATGTGGTAGTGTAAACCTAAGCTTATAGATATAAGAATTGAGTAAACATGGATTATAGCGCAACACAAAAATATTGGTTGTATCTTCGCCCCAATTGCCGGAGAGAATTGAAGGTGAGAGATTATTTCGACAGCAGAGGGACAGAGTGTTTTGTGCCTATGCATAAAGTTGTGAGGGTAATTCATGGAAAAGAGATACTCATGGATGTTCCTGTCATGGGAAATATGGTCTTTGTCAAGACTTCTTATGAAAATATGTTGGAAGCAAAGTCTGCACTCGAAGCTTTGGGAATACCAGTCATGCTTCGCATGGATTCCGTTCATCATACTCGTCCCATTATCATTCCAGACAAGCAGATGGAAGATTTTATCAGGGTTTGCAATGATCAGTTCAGCCGTTTTGTAGATGGACGTTATTCTGATAATCTTGAAAAGAACGATTATGTAGAGATTATTTCCGGACGATTTGCCGGGGTACGTGGTTATTATGCCAGACCCTTCAAGGACAAGTGTGTGGTATGTGTGGTAGAAGGACTTGCTGTCTGCACAACGTATATTCCTGCTTATGCATTGAAAATCATAGAAAAAGGAAAATAAAAGTAGTTGGGGACTTGTGGTTTTTCGGTAAATGATATTTTTAATAATTAGGTAAACTAAAATAATCAGTATGAAAAAGTTAAATAAGTTTGTGTTGAAATCTCTTGTATTGCTCTTTGCATTCTCTATTGCTGTGAGTTGTGGAGAGAGCAAGTCAAACCAGAAAGTCTTGTTTGATAAGATTGTTTCTAAAGCAGGCAAGACGGTTTCTGAAATAGACAAGACTGCTTCTGAGATAGACAAGGCGGTTTCTGAAATAAATCAGGTGGCTTCTGAAGCAAACCAGTCTTCCTCGAAAACAAGTGGAACTTCTGTAGCAGAAGGTAATTATGATGGTTTGGAAATTCCTGTTTATACGAGGGGCACCTTGTCGGAAACCATCAGAAAGCGCTATTCCTATACCGTTTCTTACAATCATGAGATGAAAAATCCTAATTGGGTAGCTTGGACAATCTCTGCAGAGCATGCTTCTGGTAAAGTACAGCGTATGGCTTTTCAGGATGATGAAGATATGCCTGATCCCAAGGGCTATCTGTCTGATTATTATAATAGCGGGTATGATAGAGGTCACATGTGTCCTGCTGCTGATAATAAATGGAGTGAGAAAGCTATGGAAGATTGTTTCTTGATTACCAATATGTGTCCACAGGATAATGGGTTGAATCGTGGTATGTGGAATAGTATTGAGCAGCAATGCCGTTCGTGGGCTGTAAAATACGGAAAGGTCTATGTGGTATGTGGTCCTATTTATTTGAATCAGCAGCATCGCAAAATAGGAAAGAATAAAGTCGTTGTTCCTGAGGCTTTCTTTAAGGTAGTCCTACGTATGGGGGATTATCCTCAAGCTATTGGCTTTATCTGTAGAAACCAGTCTCAAAAAGGAAGGAAAAAGACAGACTTTGTCAATTCTATCGATGAAGTAGAGCGAATTACTGGCTACGATTTCTTCTCTAAATTGCCTGATAATATAGAGAATAAGGTGGAAGCCAAAGCGGATATAAATGAATGGTAATAAGTCTGTATCAGAAAAATAGAATGATGATAAAAAAAGACTTCCAAAATATTGGAAGTCTTTTTTAGGATTGTGACTCGCATGGGGCTCGAACCCATGACCCCAACATTAAAAGTGTTGTGCTCTACCAGCTGAGCTAGCGAGTCAATCTCCAACTTTATGTTTCAAAAGCGAGTGCAAAGGTATAGCTTTTTTTTGAATCCACCAAATAAAAAGCAGATTTTTTGTAAAAAACTCGCATTTTTCTCGTTTTTCTTTACTTTTTATTCCTCAGAAGGCACTTTGGAAGGCGTTTTCAGTTCATTGGCGGCTTCTTCCGGAGCCTGGTAGTTTTCATAATGAGGCTTCTCTCTGGTCACATATCTCTGCCAATAGGCGATGAGAAGTGTGGTAAGAGGAAGGGCTACGATCAAGCCAATGAATCCTAATAAAGCACCCCATACAGAAAGACTCAAGAGCAAAATGGCAGGATTCAGTCCCATTGCCTTACCCATAATCTTAGGTGTCACCACCATGTCGGTTATAATCTGTACTACACAGAATACCAGGAAGGCTAATCCGAAGACCAACCAGAAGTTCTGGCCCGTATCTGCCGCCTTGAGCATGGCAAGGAAAGCAGTAGGGATGAGTGCAAAGGTATGGAGGTATGGTACTAAGTCCATGATTCCAATCAGGATGCCCAAACCTATAGCCATTGGAAAACCGATAATCGTAAATCCGATACAGAACATGATGCCCATGCATAATGCCACCATTCCCTGACCACGAATATAGTTATTCATTTCGCGTTCTACATCCTTCATCAGTTCTTGCCAGAAAGGACGGCTCTTTTTAGGGAAGATTCGTATCCAATTGGCGGTAAGGGTTTCATAATCGAGCAGGATAAAGAACATATATAATAATGTAATCATCGAAGCGATGATGCTCAGAATGATATTTGCTGTTTGTCCTACTACGGAGAAAACCTTAGGCATGGCACTCTTGATGGCATCGGAAAAATCCTTGCTCTTCATGAATTTCTCTATTTGCCCCTGATTCTCCTGTATCCAGTCCTTGATGAGCGCAGTGAGGTTGTTGGTATGGGTGGTCTGGTGCAGCCACTTAGTCAGCACATCGCCCAGTTTGTCAAACTGGTCAATCATAGGAGGGATAATCATCCAGATAACTCCACCGATGACACCAATGGCAAGCAGCATGGCTATGATGATAGACAAAGCTCTCACCTTAACGTGCAACTTGTTTTCTATGAACTTGACTACAGGATAAAGTAAGTAAGCGAAAAACCAAGCGATGAAGAATGGTAAGAGTACGCTACTTAAATAGTTGGTAACAAAGAGCACAGCTCCTATTATGAGCACAATGCCTGTCCAACGGATAAATTTGTCAAATGTGATTTCCTTTGCCATAAGTATTATATAATAATGTAGAGTTAGGCATGATTCCTTGGAGAATTTTAATCTTCTCCTTTCAGTGCTTTCTGGTAACATTCTCGACACAAAGGCTCATATTCGTCTTTTTCGCCGAGCAGAACTCTTCGCTCATTGTTCACCAGACGATGGCTTACGTAAGCCAAGGCGCCACACTTCACGCAGATGGCATGCACTTTGGTAACCTCGTCTGCGATGGCACACAAGGCAGGAATCGGGCCGAAAGGAACTCCCTTGAAGTCCATATCCAATCCGGCAACGATGACTCTGATGCCACGGTTAGCCAGTTCGTTGCAAACTTCAACGAGCCCTTTGTCAAAAAACTGGGCTTCATCAATACCGACCACATCGATGTCTGAAGCCAATAAGAGCAAAGACCCAGAGGATTCAATTGGAGTTGACCGGATAGAGTTCTGGTCATGGCTCACAACTTCTTCATCTGAGTAGCGCGTATCGATGGAAGGTTTGAAGATTTCCACCTTCTGCTTGGCGAACTTTGCTCGCTTCATTCTTCGGATTAATTCTTCTGTTTTGCCAGAGAACATAGATCCGCACACCACTTCAATTCTGCCGGGACGGTGTGTCTCCCCAAGTAGATTTTCTGTCATTTCGTGGCAAAATTAGCAATAAGGTTTTAAAAAATGCAAAGAAAATCGTTTTTTTTTTGCTTAGAAAGATTATTTAACTACATTTGTACCCCGTATGGGCATATTATATATCGTACCGACTCCTGTTGGCAATATGGAGGACATGACAATGCGAGCTATCAGAGTCTTGAAAGAAGCTGATTTGATTCTCGCCGAGGACACTCGAACATCGAGCGTCCTACTGAAGCATTTCGACATCAAAAACAGATTGATGGCGCATCATAAGTTTAATGAACATGGCACTTCGGCTTCTGTTGTAGAACGCTTGAAGGCGGGGGAGACCATAGCTCTCATCTCGGATGCTGGTACTCCTGGAATCAGCGATCCCGGCTTTTATTTGGCACGTGAGGCTGCTAAAGCGGGGATAACCGTTCAGACTTTGCCTGGTCCTACGGCCTGCATTCCTGCCATTGTCTCATCTGGTTTACCTTGTGACAGATTCTGTTTCGAGGGCTTTATTCCCCAAAAGAAGGGGAGACAGACTTATCTGGAGTCTTTACAAAATGAAACTCGCACGATGATTTTCTATGAATCGCCTTATCGTGTGGTGAAGACCTTGCAGCAGTTTGCTGAGGTATTTGGTGAAGACAGACAAGTAAGTTGCTGCCGTGAAATCTCAAAGATACACGAAGAAAGTGTCAGAGGTACTTTGGCAGAAGTGATTGCTCATTTTGAGGAAGTGGAGCCAAGAGGCGAGTTCGTAATTGTGCTTGCCGGTAAGGATCCTAAGCAACTTAAGGAAGAAATGAAAGAAAAGCGACGTGAAGAACGTAAAATGAATAAGTATCAAAATTAAAAGGAGAAAGATTATGAAAAAATTATTTTTTATCGTCTGCTGCGCGGCCTTGTTAGTAACTGGTTGTAAGGATGGAAAAAACAGTCCGGAATCGGCTAATGTGCATCTTGCAGATTCGCTCAATGAGGTAATTGCTCAAAGAGATAGTGAGATTAATGACATGATGGGTACCTTCAATGAGGTTCAGGAAGGTCTTCGCCAGATTAGCGAGGCTGAGGGACGTGTTGCTTTGGCTAAGAACGGAGAGGGTACAAGCAGTAAGCAGAAGATGAAAGAAGATATACAGTTCATCGCTGCTCAAATGAAAAAGAACAAAGAGCTGATTGCAAAACTTCAGAAGAAATTGGAAGGCAGTTCTTTGAACGCTACTCAGTTGAAGAAGACTATCGAGGGTCTTCAGGCTCAGTTGGTAGAGAAGGAGAAGCAGCTTCAGGCTCTCCGTGAGGAATTGGACAAGAAGGATATTCATATCATGGAACTCGATGAGTCTGTCAATAATTTGAATACCAATGTCAGCAACTTGAAGAATGAAAGTCAGAAGAAGACTGAGACTATCAATGCACAGGACAAGCAGCTGAATACAGCTTGGTATGTATTTGGTACAAAGAAGGAATTGAAGGGTCAGCGTATCTTAGAGAACGGCAAGGTGATGAATGGTAATTTCAATAAGAATTACTTCACCAAGATTGATATCCGTAATACTACAGAAATCAGGCTCTACTCTAAGTCTGCTAAATTGATGACAGCTCATCCATCAAGCAGTTATACACTGGTACGTGATGCCAATAAGCAGTACACATTGCGCATTACTAATCCACATATTTTCTGGAGCACCAGCAAGTATCTGGTTGTGCTTGTTAAATAAGGATTATACAGAAAATGAAGGAGTTTTGATTCCTTCGTGTTATTCATAAAATCTCGGCATAAATGTGGGAAGCGTTATTGTTTTCCATATTTATGCCGAATTCTTTTATTCTTTCGAGTTCTTTTTATTCTTTCGAGTTCTTTTTATCGAAAATCTTTCAGACGAATCTCTTCAGTTGAATTCTTCTTGTCCAGCTTCTTGTACCGACTCTTTATCTTTTTCTTCCGAAAAAATCCTGCATGAGCAATCTGCATTCTTCTTCCAATACACCTGAAGTGACTGTCGTTTTGGGATGCAGAGCGTTGGGAGCAAATTTGGAGTAACCTCTTTTCTCATCAGCTGCGCCATAGACGACTCTGGATATTTGAGCCCATCCGATAGCTCCTGCGCACATTACGCAAGGTTCTACCGTAACGTAGAGCGTACAGTCTTTCAGATATTTACCGCCAAGCATATTGGCTCCTGATGTAATAGCTTGCATTTCTGCATGTGCTGTTACATCGCAAAGCATTTCTGTCAGATTATGGGCACGGGATATGATTCTGTCTCTGCATACGATGATGGCTCCTACCGGAATCTCATCCTCCTCGAAGGCTTTTTGTGCTTCGAGTATTGCTTTCTTCATGTATTCCTCGTCTTTTTTCTTTTGTTCTTCCATATTGTCTTTTTTGTGATTTCCTGTCTGTTTTTATCTGATTTCTTACAGGCTTTCTTTTTTTAAACAAAGATTTCCCTGCTGTTTTGGGTGCAAAATTAATGGAAAAGCGAGATAAAACAAAATAATATAAAACCTTTTTTGAAAGAAACCGTTTTGTTCTTAAAAAAAAGCAATAAAAAGTTTGACGTTAAAAGGAAAAGTGTTATTTTTGCAAATAAATTATGCTTCATGGCTCATGCAGCATATAAAAGAATGAAATGACGAATTGGTATAGATATGGCAGAACATAATGAATTGGGTAAGTGGGGTGAAGATGAAGCTGCCCGTTTCCTGCAACGGAAGGGATTTACTATTCTTGAGCGGGATTGGAGAGTAGGGAAGCGAGACTTGGATATCATCGCCTTGAAAGAAGATGGCAAATTACTCGTCTTTGTAGAAGTAAAAACCCGCCGGAATGATGTATATCTGCAACCAGAGGAAGCCGTCAATACTACCAAAATGCGTAATATTGCTATTGCTGCTAATGCATACGTAAAACAGAATATGATTGATTGCGAGATTCGCTTTGATATTATTTCTGTTATCGGTATGCGTCCTCATGTTGAGAGTATTGACTGGATAGAGGATGCTTTCAACCCCTTACTCCTATAAGTAATATGGGTTATACTATTTTGTCTCTCTTGAAAGCTAAATGCCACTATTATTAATATAAGGTGAAATGAAAACAAAAATTATAAGATTAGAAGAGATTGACTCTACCAATCGGTATCTTAAAAATTATCGTGAGGAGGGTGATGAAGAAATGATTGTCGCTGTTGCTGACTATCAGGCGGCTGGTAAAGGACAGGGTACGCATACCTGGGAAAGTGAAAAAGGGAAAAACCTGCTTTTCAGTATCAAGGTGTATCCTCATTGGATTCCTGTGCGTCGCCAGTTTGTCTTGTCTATGGCTGGTGCTCTTGCTGTCAAGGATGCATTGGATTCTTATGTGGAGAACATCACATTGAAATGGCCTAATGATGTCTATTGGAACGATCAGAAAATCAGTGGTACGCTGATAGAAAATACAATCGACTCCAAGGGCATCAAGAGTTGTGTTTTTGGCATAGGATTAAATGTCAATCAGCTTGTCTTTCATAGTGATGCTCCTAATCCGGTTTCCTTAGCTCAGATTCTTGGACATGAGGTGGATCGTGATGAAGTCTTGAAGAAAATCCTTGATGGATTCGAAAAGTATTATGAATTGCTGCGCCGTGCAGACTATATGGACGTGTCGGGAATCTATCATTTGTCTCTGTATCGCAGAAAGGGCTTCCATCCTTATCGGGATGCAGATGGTGAATTTGAAGGCGCCTTGGTTGAGGTTGAGGATGATGGCCATTTGATTTTGCATGATAGACAGGGAAGAATCCGTTCGTATGCTTTTGGCGAAATCAGTATTGTCAGGGAATAAAGCAACTCTAAGAATAGTAGGAAAAAACGTAAATTATTAATTTTAATTCATATAAAACATGGCTAAGTTTAAAAGAATCCTTTTGAAATTGAGCGGTGAAAGCTTGATGGGTAAACAGAGTTTCGGTATTGATCCGGAGCGTCTTAGTGATTATGCAAAACAAATCAAGGAAGTACATGAAATGGGAGTTCAGATAGGTATCGTCATTGGTGGTGGTAATATCTTCCGTGGATTGAGTGGAAGCCAAAAGGGTTTCGACCGTGTCAAAGGTGACCAGATGGGTATGTGTGCTACGGTCATCAACTCTCTTGCCTTGAGTAGTGCGCTTGGAGCTTTGGGCGTAAAGAACAAAGTGCTTACGGCTATCCGTATGGAACCAATCGGTGAGTTCTATACCAAGTGGAAGGCTATTGAGGCTATGGAGGAGGGTTATATTTGTATCTTCTCTGCTGGTACTGGTAGCCCTTACTTTACTACTGATACCGGTTCTTCTCTGCGTGGTATTGAAATAGAGGCAGACGTGATGCTGAAAGGTACACGTGTAGATGGTATATATACTGCAGATCCAGAGAAGGATCCTACTGCTACTAAGTTCTCTGATATTACTTACGATGAGATTTATACGAAGGGATTGAAGGTAATGGACCTTACTGCAACAACGATGTGCAAGGAGAATAATCTCCCTATCTATGTATTCAATATGGATGTCGTAGGTAACTTGAAAAAGGTAATGGATGGTGAGGAGATTGGTACCTTAGTACACAATTAATTCCTTTATTCCATTCTTTTCCTTGTATGAAAATGAGGGTGTGTCATAATTCCATGACGCACCCTCCGATGTGAAAGCAATTCCTCAAAGTGAGCACATATATATGCTCTCTAACGAAGCGTTTCTTCATTCATTTTTAATGCTTGGCTGTATATCTATCCAACCGGCAATTGGCATTAGCAAAAGGTTATATAGCCAACCCCACAATAAAGTACTAAATTAACCGCTTTATGTAAGAAAATGCAGAATATATTTGCTTTTTGTACATTTTGCACAAAGATTTATATAAAAATGATCTGTTTTTTTGCAGTTTACTTAAAAATCATTATCTTTGCTCCCAAATATGAAACAAGGAAGAATGATCCTACTTCGTATAGCAGACAGGACTACACAGGGCAAAGCATACTTCGGCAAGGCTCTAAGTAATCTTCTGGCAGTAAAAGTATTAATGAGTTTGATCGAGACATGTAAAGCCAAATACAAGTTTCGATTAACCCTAAAAGTGCCCCGATGTTTCTGCTGTCAATAGGATACTGCATGCCGCCCGCATGATGCAGATAGAAAAGCAGCGTGAGGAGTTTTACAAGCAGCTCGGCACACCGCCGGGAGTGCCGACGATGAAGGGTGCAACTGCAGATCCAGATAATACAGGTATTGGTTACAACAGCATCATTACAGATCTGGGTGAACACAGCGTTCCTGAAGGCTGGATACAGTATCCGAAGTTCAATGGTAAGGAATTCGATGAGGAGACGGGATTGTATTACGATGGGGCGAGGTATATGAATCCTGTGATTTCCAGTGACGTGGGAGTTGAAGTTCAATTATTCCTATGTGATATAAATGGAAATACGCTGGACTATTCGCATTGCATAAATACAGTGTTGGATATACCATACAGATATAGTGGTATAATCATTCTACGCATTTAAAGTGAGTAATGGATTGCCACTGGTAAAATTACTATTTGATATTTTTCCAAGTAAACAAACATAACAACACTCTTCGAGTGTGTAGTTGACATTTAATAACAGTAATAAAAATATGAAAAAAAGTATTATGCACAGAAATCCTATTGGACACTGGGAGCGTGTTGCAACGACGACTTTACGCTGGAAGGTAATCTTGATACTTTTCATCAGTACATTTGCTTTTGCCAAAAATGCCCATGCATATGATGATTTACGGAATAGTTTTCTTTCTTTTTTTGTATTTTTACCTCATTTTAACAATATGTAATCACAGTGTATGAATATGATGAAGACAGTCTTGAATACAGCTATATTTTCAGTATTATTCCTTTCTGGAGGAAACTTGTCAGCGCAGGTTTCACCTATCCGGTTAGGTGTCCGTTTAGGTTGTGGAATGTCTGTCAACACAGGAATGGATAAAATCCTTGTTCCTGAAGACTATTATTCCAATTACAATTTCAAAGACAAGTGGCAGTTTACTCCAACAGTTAGTGTATTTGCCCAGTATCATGTTGATGGTTCCATCATTGGTGTTGAAGGTGGATTTAGCTATTGGCAGAAGGCATCACAGCTTGTCTATAATGATGATAAGGAGTTAAACTATAAGGTTACACCTCGTTATAATTACATTGGTGTATCTGCTCTGCTGAAGATTTATCCTTGGCGCAAAGGCTTCAATATCTCAATTGGAGGGCGTGCGGGAGCCAATCTTAATGGCAAGGGCATATCTTACGAGAGTAATCAAGAAGACAATAAGTTTGCAAACTATCATTTTGCTACTGTAGCTGAGACGGAACGTTTGATGAAGGAGAAACTGACGGGGCAGCCAGATATTGCCGTTGGTGGTGGCTTCGGCTATGAAATTGGCAACCACTGGGCTTTAGATTTACGTTACTTTCACGGATTGAACTCTACCATCAAGACAGAGCGTAATGACTATAACTGGGCAGAACATTCAACCCATGGACAGAACATAGAGCTTAGTATCAGCTATCTTTTTAAACTTTAACCCTTATGAGTTTATCTATGAAGGACAAGAGCAACAGAAAAAAACGTTATATTCTGGCAGGAATCTTTCTTGGCATAGCTGCTCTTTTGGGTATAGAACGCTGTGTTAATGACGAGCCAGAGTCTGAGCAGAGTATAGAACAAAAGACAGCAGACAAGGCTCCATCACAGTCTGCTACACCACCAGTCTCTTTTTCTTTAGACAAGACAAATGTGCAGAAGGATTCGGGACGTTCAGATTGTGTATATAATAAGCTGGGGAATTCATCTGTAAACGATAAAACAGCCAGTATGAAACACGAGAAGAAAGAACCTGACAATGAACCTACTAATCAGAAAACAGGTGAATCTGTTCTTGACAGCTCTATGAATAGTCAGCCCTCTATCGTACAGGAGAATCCGAAAGAAACTCCATCTATGAGGACTTACTCTTTTCCTCACCATCATCTTTTTCGGATTGGACTTAGGGCAGGAGTTGGTTATTCCAGCATTTCAGGATTAAGCAGTATTATTGAGAACTATGATATACGTCCTACTTTCACAATGAATGAACGTGGTGGTGTAAATCCTCGTATTGGAGTCTTTGGCACATGGCAATATCGCAGGTTAGGTGCAGAGTTGAGCATTGATTATACTCGTCTCTCCAGCAAGCTGACGGAGTACAAGAAACCTGAAAATATAACCGAGACTACACGGTTTCATTATAATTTCATTACTCCGCAAATCCTGCTTCGTTTCTATGCTTTCCCAAAGTTCTATATGGGAGCAGGAATCAGTGCTGCTATTCCGTTTGGCAGCCGTAATATCGACTTCACCAATGACCGCATTGGGGAGGTATACCGACAGCAGGCTGAACGTACTCAGGATCATCTGAGAGAATCTGTCAAAGCACGAGTGACATTTATTCCTACCATAAAGATTGGCTATGTTGATATAAAGAACGGTCTTGAGGCAGGACTGGAATACGGTTTCGGATTTAATGATGTGCTCCGCACCAGTGCCAATGACTATGGATATCAGGAGCGTATGAACAATCTGCAGACAGTCAGTCTTACCATTGGCTACAGTCTTCCACTTGGCAAAGCTAAATAAACCGCATTTTCGAATCATATTAAAACAGTCTCTATTATGAAACATAAATACCTCATAGCAGTTTTATTCTTTATATCCACTCTTTCTGCTACAGCTCAGACCCCTGGTGGTGTAGATAAGCCAATGGTCTGGTCACACGATTCTACCTCTGTCCGTGTCTCTGCTGGTGCTGGTCTTACCTATATCGGCGTAAGTAATGTATATGGCGAAAAGGAACAGGCAATATGGTCTCTTGGAAGCGGAAGATCTATTACCCGTATACAGACAACCGAACGTGCTGCTAACCTTGGTGACGGTACTTTTATGAATTATGCCAAGGAATCTCTGCCTGAAATGCGACTTTACAGCTATACGACCTCTTCCAATATGAGCAACGGTCAGACTCTGCATATCGGTCGGAATGGGAACGCTAAGCTGCCAGTAAAGAACCTTGATGGCAGAACTGTTGAGTATACCGTCTTCGATCGCCGCCTTTCTGATACAGAACGTTGCCGTGTGGAAAGCTACCTCGCATTGAAATACGGCGTGAGTCTTCGCAGTAGTTACCTTAATTCAAGAAGCGAGGTTATTTGGAATGGGTATACCAACAAGGACTATAGCCACCGTATAGCTGGTCTTATCTCAGACAAAGCCTCTGCCCTGCATAAGACAAGAGCCAAGAGCTGTGAGGAAGACGGTTTTCTTACAATCAGTATGAGCAAACCTCTTGAAGATGGTGAGAGTCTTCTTTGGGGTGACAACAATGGTAAACTTTCTTTCCGTCAGAGTAAGGCTTACGGCAAGTGGCTCGGTAGAAGATGGATGGATACAGCAACACGGATTGACAAGCCCAATGTTGATGTTGTAGCTGATAGCAAGCAGCTACGCCAGATACAGCCTCTTGCAGAAGGTGAGAGCTACTATCTTGCCGTTGATCCTACAGGAACAGGTAGCTTTCCTGTCAAAACTCTAAGTTATCATAAGGCAAATACGACAGTTGGTGATAGTATTGTCTTTAAGAATATACCGTTAGGCAAACGTGACGTATTCACGCTACGAGCTGCCAAAGATATGTTTACAACAATAGAAGTAGAGCAGCCAACGGAGAAGAGCGGCAGCACAGGAACACTTTCTGTCAGAGTAACAGGTGGTATTGCCCCTTACAGGATGACTCTACAGAGAGAACACATGTCTGTTTTCAATCGTACTACAAGCGACAGCATACAGTCTGCTGATGGACTCATAGAAGGAAAATACCTTCTTACGACGACAGACCATGTGGGCAATAAGTCTGAGAATGAGTTTCAGATATCTAAGACGGGTATCACAGAAATTCCTTCCATGAATCCTTCCGATGGAAATAGTGACTTCTTTGCGAATGTAAGTGTAAGTCCTAATCCAACGGCGAATGGATATGTCGGTGTCCGGGTGGAACTGAGCGAAGCTGCTCCATTGGACATGGCACTCTATACGGCGGGTGGAGCTCTTGTCAGTCGTCAGGCGAATATGCCAGATACATATTTCTCCACTAAAGTCTATCTTCCACAGACAGGTGTTTACTTATTGACACTGCAAAGTGGTAGCAAAGAAAAGACATTTAAACTGGTGAGAAAGTAATTCTCTTTTTATCCTTTATAAATTTTCCAACGCAAGTATATATACTGAGGACCTTTAGGTCTGAAACAAAATAGCAAGAATAATGAAGTATTCTACACATTCATTCCTCCTTCCGTTCCTGTTGCTTGCAGGAATCATACTAAACTCCTGTAATGGTGGAAGTAATCGTTCTGCTAAAGAAACTGTAAACAGTGATTCTACATGTACTAATACAGTCTCTTCTGTACAAAAAGATAGCATTTCCCGAAAGGCTACTTCCTTACGAAAACAAGTTAAGGACAGTGTACAGAACTTACCTGTGAAGAGAATCTCCGAAGAAATCGCAAGAATTCAGAAGGGGAATCGTGTAGATACTCACAAGGCGAACAGGAAGTCTGCAAGACTTTTTGCAGACTTAGGCAAACGTACCGTCAGCAAGTTCTTTACCAACTCCGACAGCGATACGCTCAATGTTGGGCGTGCCCAGCTTGCCGTACCACGTGAGGCTATGGAAAAGGGTAAAGTTCTCAGTATTACGCCACTTAGAAAGGGTGAACTACCAACCTTGCCTACGGGTATGGTGAATGTTACAGGTGGCTGTGACACCTTAATGGCAAGAACAGATACTGTGTCAGGGTATCGCTTCTTACCTCATGGCAATCACTTCGTCCATCATCTGGCAAGTATCGCAGTACCTTACGACAGCACGTTGATACCGAAAGGCTATACCGTAGATGATATCCACACCTATTATTATGATGAACTGCACCAACGTTGGACAATGCTCCAGTCAAAAGGTATTGATGCTAAACGTGAGGTGGCAATGGCAGAGACTTCACACTTTACGGATGTCATCAACGGTATCATCAAAGTTCCTGAGAGTCCCGAAACACAGAACTATGTCCCTACAGGTATCAGTGAGCTGAAGGCTGCTGACCCAGCAGCGGGTATTCAGCAGATTGAAGCCCCATCAGCTAATCAGAATGGTACGGCGTCACTGTCCTATCCTTTCGAAGTTCCTGCAGGGCGTAATGATATTGGTGTAAGTGCCGGCTTACAGTATAGCAGCGAGGGCGGTAGTAGCTTTGTTGGCTATGGATGGAGTCTTCCTGTACAGAGTATTGACATAGAGACCCGATGGGGTGTACCACGTTTCGATGATAAGTCAGAAAGTGAGAGCTATCTTCTCATGGGACAGCAGCTCAGTGACCGACTCTATCGTAGGACTGACTCTTTGGCAAGACAGGCAGACAAGCAGTTCTATCCAATGACTGAAGGTGGTTTCAGTAGGATTATCCGAAAGGGTAACAGCCCGAAGAACTATTACTGGGAAGTGACTGGCAAGGATGGTACAGTCTACAGTTATGGTGGTCATGGTGGTCATGTCAGTGATGCAACTTCTCTTACCGACACCAAGGGTAACCGTATCAAATGGGCACTTGACCGTGTTACCGATGTTCACGGAAACTTTGCTGCTTTCCATTACATGAAGTCTGGCAATAACCTTTATCCTGAACGCTATACATGGACAGGATTCGGGGAGACGGAAGGACTGTATAGCATTGAATTCAATATTGACTCTATAGCCACAAACCGAAAAGATGTAACGAGTAGCGGAAGACTTGGCATTATGCAAAGGGACAAAGGGCTACTCCGTAAGGTCACAGTGAAGAATAATGGTCAGCAACTCCGCAGCTATAGCTTAAACTATGAAGAAGGACCGTTTGGCAAAATGCTGCTAAAGAGCATTGATCAGAACGATAGTAGGGATGGTAAGGTTGCTACACAATCCTTTGACTATTACAATGACCTCAAAAATGGGCTTTTCTCTTCTAAGGAAGAGATATGGAAGGCCGAAGGAGAAGATTACGAACCATTCCTCAGTCATTCGGTTCGTGGGTGTGATGACAATCTTAGTATTCTTGGTGGTGGAGCTTCGAAAAGCCGTACTACAGGTGGGGGAACAATGATAGGTGTAGGTTTCACTGGTGGAACCGTAAACGTCGGTCCATCTTTCTCTAATAGCAAAAGTTCAAATACAGGTAAAGTTGCTTTCGTAGATATTGATGGTGATGGACTGCCTGATAAGCTTTTCAAACGAGGTAACGAACTTTTCTATCGTAAAAACATGAGTGCAGATGGAAAGGATTTACTCTTTGGTAAAGCGTTACGGATACGAGGAGTAAACTCTTTCTCTGAAGGTAATAGTATCAGTCGTTCTCTTAATGCAGATGCTGCTGTTGAAGTTGGTATTACAAATAAACTTGGTGCTTCTGTTGGAATTTCTTATACACATTCAAAAGATCAGGACAAGACTACCACCTATCTTTATGATTTCAACAGTGATGGACTTACAGACATAGCTGTCAATGGTCAGGTCTACTTCAATCATATTGTAGACGGTAAACCTGTATTTAGTCCTGCAAGTAATGTGACTGCCAATCCTATTATTGGTGAAGGATCACCTATTGATAAGCATTTTATTCCAGACTATAAGGTTATCCGTGACTCTTTGGAAAAGGAATATCCACTGAATGATGCCGTCCGGATGTGGTGCGCACCTTTTGCTGGCAAGGTCAACATACAAAGTACTATAAAAAAACTTAGCAATCAAGGTGATGGCATCATCTACAGCATTCAACATGAGAACAATGGTTTCATGGTCCGCGACTCTTTATTACAAGCTGGTGGCAAAACCAACAATCTTAATTGTGATGTAAAAGTAGGAGACAGAATTTTCTTCCGTCTTCAGTCTCGATATGATGGTGAGGACGACAGAGTTCTTTGGAATCCCATAATTACTTATATATCTTTGCCTGTTGGCAAGGATAGGTATCTGTCAGAAGACTTAAAAACATATAATAGCAAGGCTGATTATATAGAAGGTGAAAACAATGTTGCTATATTTAATCGTACAGGTAAGGTTACGCTTCACGCTCCTTATATGAAGGGGAAGACTTCTGATGATGTTACACTTATCGTCACACGCTTGGATCAACATGGTGAAACGATTGTAAAACGGCTTAAACTTCCAGCTGATAGTGTAGTCAATGGCTCCTACGATTATACTGATGACATAAATGAGAATGATTCTATTTCATTCTTCTTTGAAATCACAACCACATCCCCAGTTGATTGGACAAAAGTACAATGGGCGGGTAGCTATAATTATGAAGATGACCAAGAAAGTGTACGTTTTGTTGCATCTCGTAGGATGTTCAACAAGCCTGTTAGTATAGCAGGGAGCAAAGTGTTGAAACAGGGTGTTACCGCATTGAATAGACAATACCGTCCTAAACTTTTTATTGTTCCAACACTATCCGTTGTGCGTGAAGATAAAAAGAATGACACAGATACTGCTACAGTTTACCTCACTTTACATGATCTAAACGGACTTCCCGTATTGCACCACACCTGTCGTCTGAATACTTCCAATACGCTCAAGGTAGATACTATCATAGTTACAGACACAACACTTATCAAACGATTAAATACAGGTAAGGTGACTGCTACTTTTGCAGTAAGTAACGAATTATCTAAATCTACTCATGCTAAAGTTAGTCTTTTACGCGATAGTCTTTCTTACCAAAGTGCCACATCTACAGTTGTTACTGCTGAACAGCGTGTTCTTGTGGATACGTTAGAGGCTTGTGTTTTCTCTGGGTATAACTCTGTTGATTATGGAAGGCTCTATCGAGGATGGGGACAATTCGCCTATAATGGCAATAAAGCCTATGCTACCCAGCCAATAGAAGTATCAGCACTGACCATTGACAGGGATAAATATAAGGATATAGCCGAGCATTATAAATCTACACATGATGGCAATCAACTTGCAAATAGTCTTACTCCTGTCAACGAACAGCGCTTCTTTGTTATGGGATATGATGCAAACAAGAGAATGTATGTTGGTGGATCTGAGCATGTCTTTATCTCTTTAGATACAATCTGTAGTTCTCGTATCGGCGAGGATGCTATCATAATAGACAGTGTCCATTATGCTAAGAATGCAGGTGAATTGTCTGCCCCTGTGCTCATGAGTGAGTCAAAGAGTAATGGCTATGGTGTAAGCGGTGGAATCTCCTATGCAGGACTCAGTGGCAGTAAGAGTACACAGACTTCTTATAGCAAGGTAGCTCTAATGGATATCAATGGTAATGGTTACCCTGATTGGTTAGAGGAAGTGGATGGCAGTATTGTTACTCAATACACAAAAGCAACGGGTACACTTGGTGAAGATCGCATGAAATTAAATGTCAGTCGACCAAGATTCAAAGCAAGCTCTTCTACTGTCGGAGCAAATGGAAGTCTATCAAAACAAGCTTCGGCAAAGAACGCTTTAGCTATCAGTATCAATCCTAAACCACAAGACGATGAAACACCAGGCGGTAGTGATACGAAGAATTCATCCAATGGTAATGCCATCTCCAGTGTGTCAGTGAGCGCAAGCGGGAACTTTACTTCTGGTACCTCTCATACAGAAAGTGATTGGACTGACCTCAATGGTGACGGACTTCCTGATATGCTCTTGGGCGACAAGGTGAAGTTTGGTCTTGGATATAACTTTACAAATGAGGAGCGTAGTGGTGTAACTTCGTTGGAGTCTTCTGAAAATAGCACATGGGGTGCAGGACTTGGTACATCCATTGGGGTACTTGGTAATGCTGATATTTCTTTCGGTGTCAACGGAACAAAGACGACAACAAAATATAATGTATCTTTTATAGATATTAATGGCGATGGCTTACCTGATATGGTAACTCGTAGTGGTGGAAAGTTCACTATAATGTTGAATACGGGTTCTGGTTTTATTCCTTATTCCGAAGAACAACAAGGTCGTTTCAATGAGTCATTGGCAACGTCCGTTTCTCAATATGGTAATTTTGCTGTTTCCATTCCAATACATATTCTGTTTTTAAAACTAAGGTTTACAACTAAGGTTACCAAATCTTGGTCAAGTGGCGTTAGTCTTACAAGCGCAGCCTTGAGAGATATTGATGGTGACGGACGTCCCGACCTTATCATATCTGGCGGGGCAAAGCAGCTTATCGTCCACCGTAACCTTACGGGCAGAACGAACATGCTGCGCTCTGTGACACTTCCTTTCGGCGGACATATCAGTATCGGGTATGAGCAGACAACTCCAAGTTACGACTTGCCGGGACGTCGCTGGGTGATGTCATCGGTTGAGACGACAGGTGGATACAAGGAGAACGGAGCAGTACGAAGCAGAAATACCTTTGAATATAGTGGTGGCTACCGTGACCGTCGTGAGCGTGACTTCTATGGTTTCAAGCAGGTACGTACCAACCAGATAGATACAGAGAACGGTGACAGACTCTACCGTTACTCCGTACAGACTTATGGTAAGAACAGGGATTACTATACGCATGGGCTTGTTACGAGTGAATATCTCTATACCGCTGATGGAAAGAAACTGCAGGGATCTCTATATGACTACGACCTGAAGACACTCGCCGTTGGTAATAATACGACAGATGCTGTTGTCTTCCCTGCCCTAAAGACTCTTGTTCAGAGTAACTTTGATGTAAATAGTGGGGACAGTCTGGCGGTTGCTGTCAGCAATACTTACGATGACTATGGTAACCTGCAGGGATATAAGGAGACGACAACGGGCTATAGCTTAGAGGCAGATATCAACTATCATAAGATAGCCGACAAGTATATTGTCAGTGTTCCGAGCCATATCGCTGTCAGCAGTGGCGGTAAGACGTACCGTGAACGCTCAACGAAGGTGGACGGCAACGGTGAGATAACGGAGATCGTGCTCCATAACGGTGACAAGCCGTCTGTCTATAACATGACTTACGATGGCTATGGCAACATCACATGCATGACGAAGCCGGAGAACTACAATCATCAGCGTATGTTCTATGCTTATACGTATGATGACCTCTATCATAGTCTTGTGACAAGTGTCAAGGATGCATACGGCTATAGCTCCAGCACGGCTTATGATGGTCTTTGGAATGCTCCGTCTGTAACGACTGACCTCAACGGGCAGAAGATGGAATACACCTACGATGCACTGGGCAGACAGCAGACAATCCGTGCTCCGTATGAGATAGAGAGCGGTCAGCCGTTTACTATCCGCTTTGAGTACTTCCCTGCAGAACGTAAGGCACATACCATCCATTATTCTAAGGACGGAAACATTGACACCTATACATTCGCCGACTCACTGATGCGGGCTGTCCAGACGAAGCAGACGGGTGTGGTGTGGTCTGGTGAAAGCAATCAGAAGGTCTCCATCGTCAGTGGAAGGGCTGTCATCGATGCCTTCGGACGTAACATTACAGCTTATTACCCAATGACGGAAAGCTATGGTAACATTGGCACTTACAACCATGCTACGGGTGACCTGCAGGCAAAAACGGAGTATGATGCACACGACCGTACCACGAGTGTTACGCTTGCTGACGGAAGTGTGACACGTACGGCTTACTCTATCGGCAGTCATGACGGTGAACCGATGCTCCAGAAAACAGTCACGGATGCACTGGGACGACATGCGGAGAGCTATACGGATGCCAAGGGACGCAACCGTGAGACGGTGCAGCATGCCCGTGGTGAGGATATCACGGTGAAGTACAGCTATGACCCTGTCGGTCAGGTGATGACTGTTCAGCATCCTAACGGCAAGGAGACGAAGTATGCCTATGACCTACTTGGTCGGAAACTGATGGTGAATCATCCTGATGCAGGTGAGACGGACATGACCTATGATGCGGCAGGCAACCTCCTGACGAAGCTCACGGCAGAGCTTAGGAAGTCGATATCTGACAAGGGTTACATCTCTTACACCTACGACTTCGAGCGACTTCATGAGGTGCTTTATCCAGAAAACCTCTTTAATCGTGTTACTTATACCTATGGTAAGGCTGGCGATAAGTATAACCGTGCCGGTCGTCTTGCCCTCGTTGAGGATGCGAGTGGCGGTGAAGCCTACTACTATGGCAGACAGGGTGAGGTGACGAAGACTGTCCGTACAGTCATGGCGAGTGTGGCGGATATCAGGACTTATGTCTATGGTGCTACGTATGATAGCTGGAACCGTGTGCAGACGATGACTTATCCTGATGGTGAAGTGGTGACCTACCATTACAATGCTGCTGGACAGGTAGAGAGCATGACGAGCAATAAACAGGGACGTCAGAGCGTTATCGTTGACAGGATAGGTTACGACAAGGAGGGTCATATGGTCTACACGAAACTCGGTAATGGCACGGAAGCAACCTATACATATGACAAGCAGCGTGAACGTCTACAGGTGATGAACCTTACAGTGGACGGTCAGGCTGTGATGGAAAATAAGTACAGCTATGATGCTGTGGATAATATCCTCGGTATTACGAATGCTGCCAACCCAACATCGCTGACAAAACTCAACAAGGCGAAGCTGGGCGGAAAGAGTTCGCATACGTATGAGTATGACGAACTGAACCGCCTTGTTCATGCCAGTGGTAAGGCAAAAAGTGCAAGTTACGATATGGTGATGTCGTTCGGACGGATGAGTGAACCGCTGACCAAGGTGCAGAAGGTGGACTCAACGACAACTGCCAAGTCTTATAACTTTGCTTATAAGTATGAGGAAAGTAACCACCCGACGGCTCCAACGCAGATTGGTCACGACCATTACACCTATGATGCCAACGGTAATCCAACTCTGGTAACGAACGACTCTACGAACACTACCCGTGAGATGTACTGGGATGAAGACAACCGCCTGATGGTACTCTCTGATAATGGCAAGACGAGTCGTTATACTTACAACGCTGCTGGCGAACGCATCATGAAGAGTTACGGTACGATGGATGGTGTGTA
>NZ_QTXV01000013.1:67505-71238 GCF_003461825.1 Prevotella sp. AM42-24
AAGTAACCACCCGACGGCTCCAACGCAGATTGGTCACGACCATTACACCTATGATGCCAACGGTAATCCAACTCTGGTAACGAACGACTCTACGAACACTACCCGTGAGATGTACTGGGATGAAGACAACCGCCTGATGGTACTCTCTGATAATGGCAAGACGAGTCGTTATACTTACAACGCTGCTGGCGAACGCATCATGAAGAGTTACGGTACGATGGATGGTGTGTATATCAATGGTGCACCACAGGGTATTACTTTCCACGAGACGGACAACTTCACGCTTTATCCTGCCTCAATAATCAGCATTAACAAGAATCGTTTTACAAAGCATTACTTCCTTGGTGACAAACGAATCGCCAGCCGTATCGGTACAGGATTGTTTAACAACGTTTACGGACGCAACGGTTCATACGTAACAGCTGGTCAGCAGGACTATGCTGAACGTATGAATCAGATTCAGAAGCAGAAGGAAGCATACTATAAGCAGCAGGGCATTGCACCAGGTGTACCGACAGAAAAAGGTGCGTACGGCGACCCGGAGAACACGGGTGTTGGTTATAATGCCGTCCTCACAGAACTCGGTAACCATGATGTGCCACAGGGTTGGATTCAGACTCCACGCCCTAACACCACACCGAATACCAACCCCGGTCCACCTGTAAGCTGGAATGATCCGAGCAGCCCTGATGCCCCGCAGGCTGGTTATGGCTACATCCCTAATGACACTACAAAAGAGGAAACGTTCTTCTATCACAGTGATCACCTTGGCAGTACCTCTTATATTACCGATGCCAAAGCCAATATCACACAGTTCGATGCGTACCTGCCGTACGGTGAGCTGTTAGTGGATGAACATAGTAGCAGTGAAGAACTACCATATAAGTTCAACGGCAAACAGTTCGATGAAGAGACAGGCTTGTACTATTATGGTGCAAGGTACATGAATCCTATGGCAAGTATTTGGTATGGGATGGATCCGCTAAGTGAGAAATATCCATATATAGGTGGTGTTGTGTATTGTGAAGGAAATCCTGTTGTTCAAATAGATGACTTTGGGCTAGCCCCTAAAAAACCGAAAAGAAAAGTAAATAATAATTCAAATCAATTTAATCCTCTGAATGCTCCTACGTATGAAATAGGAGGCATAATATATCGGGGAGGACAAATGGTTGGCGAGAAGCCTCTTGAACCAGATTATACCATAGAAACTCTTCTTATTGGCGGTTTGTCATCTGTCCGTGTAGGTTCAATTGCTCGCTCCACTTTCTCTAGAATAAAGAATCTTTTCAGTGGAGGAAGTGGGAAAGTTTCCAAAAGAGGTTCCTTAAGGCCTACACTATCAAAGAAAAATCAAAACATTAATCAAAATGGATCTTTGGGATCAAGTCTGCCTATATTCAAGAAATGGTTAAAAGGAGTCGATAGGCTAGATAGAGATCAAATCGTTCGTGATCTTCGGCGTTTAGGGTTTAAAAAAGTTTATGATGGGAAAGGCATGATACATATGGAGCGAGGAGGTATTAAAATACGACTTGACCCTCCCCAGCATGGAACAGAATATAATCATATGCACATAAATTATGGGAGAGGTAATAAAAATACTTATGATGTAAATTTACATTCTGTTGATTATAGATCACCTGCAGCCCATATTAAAATAAAATAATTTATATGGAAAAGAATTTATTATTCTCATTTGATGATGAGGTCGCCACTGGGTTTTATTATGATATTGATGGTCAAAAAATTGTAGTTTATTTTGCGTCCTATTATGATAATGGGAGGTTTGTAGAAAAGGAATGCCAACTTATTATTGAGAATTGGGAGTATGCAAAAAGTAAATTATCTGTGGATAACCAATATAAAGATTTAGAAGATCATGTTGGAATCATAAGCATGATTTTAGATATGCATATTGCAGATAAAAAATTGTATTTAACGGTGAACACATTAGATGGTCAATATGTAGATTTACTTTTTTATAAATGCACTGTTAAAATAGAAGATATTCCTTAAGGAGGACCTGTATAATACAAAATGTGATTTTATGGTTTTAAAAAGAAAACCGCTTGATGGTACTCTTTGATAATGGCAAGACGAGTCGTTATACTTACAACGCTGCCGGTGAACGTATCATGAAGAGTTACGGTATGATGGAGGGTGTGTATATCAATGGTGCGCCACAAGGCATCACCTTCCACGAGACGGACAACTTCACGCTTTATCCTGCAAGTATCCTCTCTGTCAACAAGAACCGCTTCACAAAGCATTACTTTCTTGGTGACAAACGAGTTGCTTCAAGGATTGGAACAGGCCTGTTTAACAACGTTTACGGACGCAACGGCTCATACGTAAAGCTGGTCAGCAGGACTATGCTGAACGCATGAATCAGATTCAGAAGCAGAAAGAGGCTTATTATAAGCAGCAGGGCATTGCTCCTGGTGTACCTACAATGAAGGGTGCGTATGGTGACCCAGAGAATACAAAACGAGGATATAACTCTATCATTGACACACTCGGTAATCATGACGTGCCACAGGGTTGGATTCAGACTCCACGCCCCAACACCACACCGAATACTAACCCCGGTCCACCTGTAAGCTGGAACGACCCGAGTAACCCTGATGACCCACAAGCTGGTTATGGCTACATCCCTAATGACACTACGAAAGAAGAAACCTTCTTCTATCACAGTGACCACCTCGGCTCAACGTCTTACATCACAGACGATAAAGCCAATATCACTCAGTATGATGCCTACCTGCCTTATGGTGAGCTGTTAGTTGACGAGCATAGCAGCTCCGAAGACCTGCCGTATAAGTTCAACGGCAAACAGTTCGATGAAGAGACAGGCTTATACTATTACGGTGCAAGGTACTTGAATCCTGTGGCAAGCATTTGGTATGGAGTGGATCCACAAATAGAAAAAATGCCAAAAGATGGTTCTTATTCATATTGTTTTGGGAATCCCATTAAACTGATAGACCCTAATGGAGAAAGACCGTCAGAAGAAGAGGCTGCTAGAATTTCTGCACATGTTTATGGTAAAGAGAAAGTAACCTTGACAGGTGGTTGGCATCTATCGAAACTAAATAAGACAATTAGTGGTATTACTTTGAGAGATAAAGATTCTGGTTTTAAGTCTGCAATATACGAAAGGACTTATAAAGGGAAGACTGAATATGTTTATGCTACTGCAGGAACAGATTTTACTGAAATGAACGATTGGAAAAATAATATAAAGCAGATTATCGGGAAATCAGAGCAGTATGATATTTCCATGGAAAATGCGAAAAAGATTTCTCAAGCGATTGGTAGAAACTCCGAACTTACATTTACGGGGCACAGTTTAGGTGGGGGGTTAGCAGCAGCTAATGCATATAAAACAGGACGTAGTGCCATGACATTTAATGCTGCATGGGTAAGTCCATTTACTATTTTCAATAGAAAGTCTACAAAAATTGATGCTTATATAAACTGGAATGATGAACTTAATACGGTTCAGCGGGCATTTGGGCTCCGTGCTAATGGTCTTCCACACTATAGATTCAATAGAAGGGCGCTTCTAGGGCATAGCATCCAAAATTTTTATAGAACTGACATTGAATTAATGAAAGATGAGATAAAAGCTAAAAATGAGTTATACCAACGTATGTACATAGACTCCTTTCATGGTTTCCCACAATAAATTATTATAAATATGAGGCATCTTTTATTCTTAGTATTGTTT
>NZ_QTXV01000130.1:0-2865 GCF_003461825.1 Prevotella sp. AM42-24
AAAGCTGCTTAGCCATTATCTCAAATTTTAACGAACTATTGCTCTTGCTTGCTGAGCATTTTGCGTTCTTCTTTCTTTAATAGTTTAGTGGGATTCTTGGGTATGATGCCTTCTCTCACAGCCTCATTCAATACGGTAACAAACGTGTTGAAATAGAGTCTGGCTGTACCCTTAGCCAAATCTTTCTCATGATGTTCGCCCCGCATGGGCACATCCGTACCAATGGTCTTGGCATGAGCCAGATACTGCACCCAACCTTCACAATACGTCTTGTCCAGTTGTGCCATGCGGATATTCTCACCCTTGTATCTTATCAAATGCAAGAGGGTATGCTGGATGTTGGCAGCATGACTGCCACTCTGTCCTTGCTGTCTTTTTTGGTCTGCATATAGCAACATCCAGTCTTTTAAGAGCATATCCTTGGTCTTCATCTCTCGCTGATAGTTACCGTGGCTCATACTCCACTCTTTGATTCGCTCACATCGGATGAGGATGGCGGTGCGCAAAGTAGCTTCATTCTTTGCCTTTGCCTCCTTGTCACTTCCCCTTTTGTCATCTACCAGCAACAATCCCTTCAACCGCTCATAGGTATAGCCCCTACCCTTGCTTCCAGCTTGATAAGTACGGAGATAGATAGCCTTGTTGCCATTCTTCAAAGGTTTCACCCAAATCTTGATGGGTTCCTTCGCTTTTGTTTTAGTTCTCTTTTTCGCCATAATCTTTACTGTTTTGTCTGTGCAAAATTATACGGAAAAACTATCTTCTTCAAGTCTTTCAAGTTAAAGTACCTAAAGATGTACCTAAAGAAACAACTTAACGAGTAGATGCAAACGATTGCACAAATCGTTTGCATCTGGTTGCTTCTTTATTCTCTTTCTATCCACTCTTCCTTTTATTTGATATTTATCCATCTCTGTTGAGACAAATCAAGCATCGTGTTTCTTTTGCCCAACAGAAAGCCATGTACGCAGCAAACGAGGAGTTGCTCCGTATGAATTGGGACATCGGTGAAATGCTTACCAAAAGCCAAGAGACTGATGGTTGGGGCAAGAAGACTCTACAGCGCCTAACTGTAGATCTTAAGAATGAGTATCCTGAAAGAAAAGGATTCTCTGTAAGAAACATGCAGTGCATGATGCAGTTCTATAATGAGTACAACAAGGAGTTGACCATGGTTAAAGTTGGACATTTTTCAATTGCGCAACCGCTGGTTGCGCAATTGAAAAATAATGTAAACACATTAGCCATCAAACTCGAGTATTATGGCAAGCATGGCGCTCTCGCCAATAACTTCGACACAACGCTCCCTGCTACAGAGGCACTAGAGGTAAAATCGTTATTGAAAGACCCTTATATTTTCGACATGCTCACTTTCACCGACCAATATGACGAAAGAGACATAGAGATTGGCCTCATCAAACATATCGAAAAATTCTTGGTCGAAATGGGAGCTGGCTTCGCTTTTATGGGAAGACAATATCACATTGAAGTCTCAGGTGACGACTATTATATCGATATGCTGATGTATGACTCAGATGTAGAGATAACTACAATAGACGGGAAATCTATTGTATGTATCCACGTGCCACAAGCAGATTGGCGAATGAAGCCTGTCTTCTTAAATGAAAATCCTTACAAAGGTTCCTTCAAGCGCAACCATGAAGGTGATTACCATTGCACAGAAATGGAAGTAAGAGCCATGATTCGTGATGCTAACGAAGATGGCAATGACGGAGGATTACTAGATGCTTTTACTCTGGATGACATTGATACAAATACGCTCCATGGTTACCGTAATCAATTCAGAATACTAAATGCCGACCATGATTGGAACGATAAGGATGATAAAGAATTCTTGCGACTTTTAGGTGGATATACTAAGAATAGACAAACAGGAAAAGAAGGACTGACGGTAGCAGGACTAATGATGTTTGGAACAGGGTTAGCCATAAGGGAGCGATTTGGAAATTTTCGCATGGACTATCTCGACATGAGCCATCTAGAAGGTGAGGAAAGATATAGAGACAGACTAACTTACGATGGGCGTTGGGAGAACAACTTGTATCAATTCTTTAGAATTGTTATGCCTAAGTTGACATTCGACTTACCTCACCCTTTTCATCTGGAAGGTTATCAGCGTGTAGATGACACACCACAAATGAAAGCTGTAAGAGAAGGATTTACCAATTCGATTATTCACTCTGACCTATTCTTGGATAGTGGTATCTTAAGGATAGAAAAGCATGATGACTGCCTATGCTTACGAAATCCTGGAAATTTGAAACTTCCGATAGAAAACATCTATGAAGGTGGGGTTTCAAAAGCACGCAACCCAAGAATACAGAATATGCTCCGTATGATAGGATATGGTGAGAATATAGGTTCTGGATTTCCTAAAATTATCTCTGCTTGGCAAAAGGCAGGTTGGGGTAAGCCTGAATTAATAGATAAATACGAGTTACAAGAGGTAGAACTACGATTACCTATTCCTAATGAAACTGGTGGTCAAACTGGTGGTCAAACTGGTGGTCAAACTGGATCACCAAAAACAATTGAAAAAGTTTTTGAATTAATAAAAGACAATCCGTATATAACAAGACAAGAACTCGTGGACAAAATAGGTATCAAGGCAAGTGCAATACAAAAACACATAGAAAAGCTAAAGGCTCAAAAAAGAATAGAGCGTGTTGGTTCTTCTACATTTGGAGGTCATTGGGACATCAAAGAATAAATAATCCTTTGTTTCATCATCGAAACAACAATATTCAATAGGCGGCTCTCGTTTCTGGGAGCCGCCTATTTTTCTTTCTCCTCATCCTTTTCAAGTATTTTTCCGAAAAATTCTGCTAAAATCTTCTGAATAGC
>NZ_QTXV01000131.1:0-2783 GCF_003461825.1 Prevotella sp. AM42-24
TTTTACAAGATTTTCAAAAGGTGACGGTGACACCTATTTTTCATCTTTTTTTTATGCATTGGAGACACTACCCTCCAATTTGGATGTCTCCCTCTGATTATCAATCTTTTATCTATTTTCGCGCGGTAAGTCATAAAAAAAAGAGTATATAAAAGCGTCACCTGTCACCGTTTTCTGCCGAGCCTTTTATTGGAGCCAGTTTGTTGGGTGACACCTGTGACACGAGTTTTCAGTTTTTTTGTGGAGGGGTCTGTCACCCCTGTCACCCATTGGCATTGCGAAAAAAATGGATATTTATTTCTCCTTCCATCAACAGTTTGCTTTTTTAGATTGTTTGCACTCGCCTTGGGTTATCATTTCCCTGCTCTTATCGGTGTGCCTATGGCTTTGATGGGAGCCGTCTGCCTGCTGGTCTTCCGCAAAAAGTATGAATAAACATAAAAAGAGGGTGTGTCATGGATTTACGACACGCTCTCTTTTTATGTTTGTTCTTGTGTAAAATTATTCCTTGTTTTTTGATTTCTTCTTCTTTCTTCGATGTAAAATTACTGAGCCCCTTTTTTAAGTGGGCTCATGACTTCAACTACCAGGTGGCTTCAACTATCTGGTGATTTTAACTATCAGATGATTTCAATTATCAGATAGATACGGCTCTTAAAATTCATATTCGTTTTCGCCTGCCCATTCTGGATCAAAAACAAAGTCGATGTCAATGTCGCCTGTTCCGCCCGATAAGCCAGTAAACAATTTACCGCTATATTTCGTTATGTAGTTTTTGAGGATGGGAACATCCGAAAAGGTTGTTGTGGCTATTGTAAAATCATTTTTATCTAAGATGTCGATGGAAACAGTCAATTTCTTATCTCCTTCGTGAGGAAAGGTATAAACTTCATAAACCTGCTGGTTTTTCACCAGGTCTAAAATCTCAGTCTGTTTACTGTTTACGCATCCGTAACCGGTTTTGACATTCAAAGTACTGCTGCCTCCCGTATAATAAAATTTGATTTTCTTAGCCTGCTCTGGAATCTCATCTTTGATGACTAAACGAAACATACCAACGGCTCTTTTTAGCGTGATACTTTCTGTGGTTTTTTCTCCGTCGGTGACGTCCAAAATTCCATAATAATAGAAAGTATCTGTTACTTTATTGCTTGTGAAAGTAATCTTTTCTGGAGAAGACATCGTCGTGCCGGAGCCATTGTGACCGATGGCAACAACTTCATAAGTTCCTGCTGCCAAATTGAGATGGATGGCTCCAAAATCGGAATCGTCTGACGTTTGACTGATAGTTCCTGCTTTTGCATCGTCCTTGAAAAATCCAAAACTAACCTTCTTACATACTTTCTTTACTTGGTCTTTTGAACTTATCTCAAGACCAACATTGTTTTCTCCAGGAATTGGTTTGCTACTTTCTTCCTCGGAGGTAAATTTTTCGCATGAGCACATCATCATGGTGATGGCTAACATCGCATTAAATAGGATTGTTTTCATATTTGTTTATCTTTTAAAGAGTTTTCTTATTTGTCAATATCTTTTCGAGAAACTTCTTGTTTATTATATCTTTCAAGAACTTTCTTTTTGTCTATGTCTTTAGAAAGTTTTCTTTATTGCCTATATTTTGAAAGAGATTCTTGATTGAAATGATCAATCTCATTTCACTTCTCTTTTTCAATGATTGTAATACTTCTATTTGTTATAGATTTTAATTTCTCTTTGCAAAGGTATGTTTTTTTATCGGTAACTCCAAAGAAATCATGCGATTTTTGCTTTTTCTTTCAAAAAAATGGCTATCTTTGCACACCGAAATAGTATGTATAATATGGATAAAGGATAAAATATGGACAAGAATTCAAAAATCAAAGCTTTATTTTTTGATATAGATGGTACTCTGGTAAGTTTTCAAACACATCGCATCCCTCAAAGTACTGTTGAAGCGCTGGAAAAAGCGAAGCAAAATGGTGTCAAAATATATATATCTACAGGTCGCCCTATCATACTTATTACTAATCTGGGACAGATAGAACATCTGATAGATGGCTATATAACGACTAATGGTGCGCGATGTTTTGTGGAAAATCATACTGTTTGTCAGTGTCCTATTCTGCGTTCTGATGTGGAGAAAGTGATTGAAGCGGCTGATCGTGATGATTATTCTGTCATAGTTGTAGGAGAAAAGCATCTGGCGATTCATCATTTAACCCCTGTTGTCGAAAAAATATTTGTGGAAGGATTAGGGGTTGATTCCCTTGATTTTCAAACGAATATTGACGATTTGAAAGATGAGGATATCTTGCAACTTACTCCATTCTGTAGTGTTGAACAAGAGAGTGAGTTGATGCCGTCATTGGAAAATTGTACTTCCGGAAGATGGCATCCTGCTTTTACCGATATTACTGCTGCTCAAGCTGATAAAGGTAAAGGGTTACAGGCAATGGCTGATTATCTGGGCTTGAACATAGATGAAACCATGGCTTTCGGCGATGGCGGCAATGATATTTCCATCATTAAAAAGGCTGGTATCGGTGTTGCGATGGGGAATGCTGGTGATAATCTTAAAGAAGTTGCAGACTATATTACAACCTCTGTTGATGAGGATGGGGTAAAGAATGCTCTTGTTCACTTTGGTGTTATTTGATACAATTTCTTCAATTTTTATATTTGCATGTGTATGTGTATACGAGCCTGTGCAGGCACACAAGCGTGTATGTATATTATGAGGTGAAATTGTGGAATTTAAAGTGTAATATGTAATTAAATGTTAAAATCTTGCTATTTTTGAAACT
>NZ_QTXV01000132.1:0-1738 GCF_003461825.1 Prevotella sp. AM42-24
CTGTGTCATCTTATGAGGGCGGTTGCGGATTTGAGGTTTATTAATACCACATCTTATGAGGTTTGCCACTTTTGTCTTGACTTTCTTCCAAGCTTTCCATATACACATGAGTATTCGTATAATTCATGTTAATTTTGATGTTAATTGAAATATATCGCGGTTCATAATGTTGTCAATACCAGAATATTCATCGTATAGTGTTTCAACCCACTTCTCATTCATATATTGCACTATTTCTTGATAATCCTTATCATTGGGATTTACGATTCTGAACATCTGACGAATACATTCATTGCCATCTAATTCTTGATAAATATACATAATTTTACTATTAGTAAATAGAATGAAATAAGCGGATAGCTCATCTTCGTGAATTGCCGCAATCTTATTATCATTTAAATCACTAACAATATTCCATTTTTGCTTATTAAAATTATCACTTGGTGATTTAACAAAATAAAAACTTGACGAATCGAAATATAGACATTTCTTTTGCATCATTATAATGATAGCCAATCCATACTGATTGTTGGAATACGGATAAGCTATTTCTTTATAGAATATAGACTTAATTTGTTCCATATTAAGCTTGTTTATGGTGGGTCTTATGGTATCCATAAGACCCACGTTTGTTTAACGACCACCTATCGGCATTCCTTTTTGAGTAACTACATCATAAACGGTTTCTGATACTTTCCTTCCAGAAATATAACCGAAAAAGCCACCTATTAATGCTCCAGCTGGTGCACCAACAACTTCACCGACTCCACCAACAGCGAATCCAATAGATGTACCTGCCATACAACCCAATTTGGCTCCAGCCCAAGCACCTGCCCATCCACCAGCTACAGATGTTACAGTTCGTGCATTGTAGCGTGAAGAGTATATTTCATAGGCATCAGCAGCTACTGCAGCAAATGTCAATACCCTGCCAGCTATTTTAATGCCATTAAGACCTTTTATTAGATTCTTTGGTCCAAAAATTTGCACTACGGTGCCATTATTTGCAACATGATCCGAAATGGCATAGGAATTTCCCAACTTATATACAGAAGCCCCTTTAGCATCCATCCATTTTCCAAGCTTTTTATATTTAAGGGCATCTACTTTTGCTTTCAATTCCGGAGATTGACGCAACTGCGAAGATGTATAACCCAATTCTGCTTTTGCTTCTAAATAAAACTCTCTCATTTGGCTATTTTTGACTTCTACAGCATGTGATACATCAATACCTTCAACAGCTAATGTCACACCACTACCAGTGCGACCAGTGCCTGAAGCATTTGCTATTGTAGAAAACCAATTATAGGAAGATAACTTACCATATTTAGTTGCATTGAAACCATTACGGAGTATTTTACCAGGATGCTGAGTATTATGATACAATGTTGGCGCATTATCTCCCTCTTCTCCATTTGGATCAATAAAGCGTATCGGATTGTTAAAAGTCTGACAATAACTTGTTATCCATGGATACTTCTCCTGCATTGGATCAGTTGACATCCACAGGCTAAGATGTGGGTCATAGTATCTCGCTCCATAGTAATACAATCCCGTCTCCTCATCGAATTCCTTCGCATTGAAAAGATAAGGCGTATTCCAAATGTTATTGCGCTCTTCTACGAATACCTCACCGAAAGGAACATACTCGATATGCTGCACCACCTCGCCGTCAAGGTTGGTGATGTAACTACTGCTACCCAAATGGTCTGGGTGGTAGTAGAATTGCATCTTCTCG
>NZ_QTXV01000132.1:1748-2720 GCF_003461825.1 Prevotella sp. AM42-24
TTGCATCTTCTCGTATGTATCGCCTTCTTGGAAGTTATTCTTCATTGCTCTTGCCATTACACGTGACTGCGCAGCCTCCAAGCTGCCGTCATTGCAGCAGAAGCCCTTGCCATCGACATAGTCGTTGTTGTCCTCGCCATTGTACGGCACTGCAAAGGTTGCATAATTATCCTTGATAACCTGCAACTGCTGGGTATATTTTCCCTTATAATCAACAGACAAGCCGTCAGTCTCGCTACCTGCATACTGAATGCGGCGTGGGTCTGAACCATAAGAGTCAAAGTCTCCAATCTTGCTGACTACACGCTGACTACCAATATAGATGTGCTTGGTGTAACGTCCGCCTTGGTTGGCAACGAGGTAAGGAGATACATACAATGAGAACTTGGCTGTGTTTGTGCGACCTCCAGCAAACTCGGAGTTCACATAGACTTGATCACTCTCACCCGATGTTTTCACCGTGCGCTCACCGTCTGCGTCATACCAATAATTCGTCACGAAGCCATTGTCATCAGAGGAAAGAAGACGGTTCTCCTCATCCCACTTCAACTTGCGCTCCGCTGCTTTTTCGTCAGCAATGCCGTCCTTCTTCGTGCGACTTGTATTGACATAAATGAGGTTTCCGTTGGCATCATACTCGTAGGCATGACTATTGTTCACATTCTCACTCTCCGAAGGAGTTTCCTCTGTGCGGTAGTTCACATCCTTTACATTGGCGAGTTGGAACTTCTTGCCTGTCTCTGTTCCATAGGTATATGACAAATCATAACCTGCATTCAATGTACCGTTGAACTGCACATTGTTCTGCGTAAGAATCTGACGCTTCGATGTGATGCGGTGCATGTTGTCGTAACCCATCGCAAGAGTGTAGCTTGCGGTCTTGTTGTCCGCACCAGTATAAGTGCCAGTTGCACTGACAAGACGGTAAAGAGCATCGTATGTATAGGTATGCGCCATCTGTCCGCCAGCCTT
>NZ_QTXV01000133.1:0-2540 GCF_003461825.1 Prevotella sp. AM42-24
TTTATACCATTGTAGCTTTCTCGTTTGTTCGTACCTTTGCACCATAATTTTTTAATCGCATGAATTATGACAACAAACGAACGTTTTGAGAAGGCTTGGAATTCCTTCTTAATCTATTTGAATCGAAATCCAAAGGCTCATCTGACTCCTTTCTTGAAGGAAAGGCATGTAAATCACCGCACCATGCAAAATTGGATGTCCGAGAAGGGATATTCTGTCCTGCGTGCCAAGCATGAAATCCGTGAAGTTCAGGAGGCAGCCCGTAAGGAAAGAGCAGAAGCCTCTACTGCAAATACCGGCGTGATGTTCGTGCCTATGGAGTCTCCAACTATAGATCTTCCTATGGAGGATCTTCTTCAAGGCATAAACATAACCTTTCCCAATGGAACCGTTGTGTCGGTCAAAAAAGGATGCGCCAAGTCTGTTATGGCGTTAATGAAACTTTATGAGAAGGAGGATGCGGTATGTTTGGATTAAATGAGAACACCCAATACTATGTCTGCCAGCGATACGTTCGAATGAACACGGGTATTAATGGCTTGTATCAGATAGTAAGGACGGAGATGGAGCTGCCACCACTTGGCGGTGCAGTCTTCATCTTCTTCTCCAAGAATCGCCAGCAGGTTAAACTGCTAAAATGGGATGGCGATGGTTTCTTGCTATATCACAAGCGACTGGAACGAGGAACCTTTGAATTGCCATTCTTTGACCCTAAGAACAAGCAATGCAAAATGCCGCACAAGACTCTGTCTGCCATCATGAGCGGAATTTGCCTTAAAAGTATGAGATTTAGAAAGAGGCTTAACTTATAGCAGTATTATAATGCCAATAACGTGCTGTATATCAATAAAATAGATAAAATTAACATCCAATAATACTTGCATATCTCAATATTTTTTCGTACCTTTGCACTATGACAAAGGACGAAATCATAGTACTTTTGAAGGAGCAACTTCAGCTTGCTAACGATACTGTGAGTTCGCTGACCATACAGGTCGGTGAACTCATTGAACGTATAAAGTCATTAGAAGAGCAACTCGTCCAGAAAGGAATCGCCATAGACAAAGCGAATCGCCAGAACAGGGCGCTCGGCAAGCTCGTTTCCGGCAAAAAGTCCGAACGTCAGGAGAAGTGTCTGCAAGACTCAATGACTCAGGAAGAATTTGACAGGAAGAAAAAAGAGCAGGCGGAAAAGAGAAAGGAGCGCAAAAACAATGGGGCCAAGCGTGACATGCATTATGAGATGGAGGAGAAACATGTTACGGTTAATCCAGACATGGATGCGGAACTTTTGAAGACGCTGCGCATCTATGGCACCCGCACCTGTGTGCGTTACAGCATGGAGCCCATCAAGTTCATCAAGACCGTATATCACATCAACACTTATACGGATGGAAATGTCCTGTATCCAGGAAAGACCCCACCAGCATTGCTGCTAAACTCATCCTATACATCTTCTTTTGCAGCAGGTCTACTGCAGTTGCGGTATATCTATTCCATGCCGGTGGAGCGAATCGTCAAATACTTTGCCGACAGTGGGTTCACACTAAGGAAAGCCACGGCAAACAAGCTGATTGCCAGAAGCGCAGACGTACTGGAAAATATCTATAGAGCCATCTGCCAAAAGGTGTTACAGCAGGATTATGTTACGGCAGATGAAACTTATCATAAAGTACTGCTGACGAGGGTAAAGCCTACAGACAATGGCTCGAAGAAAGGTTACCTGTGGGCGGTAAGCGCACCTAAACTGGGACTTGTGTTCTTCGTATATGAGGATGGATCACGTTCTGAGCAGGTCATACTTGATGTGTTCTCGGATTATAAAGGTACAGTACAGAGTGATGCATATGCTCCTTACCGGAAGCTGGAGTCGGATGCTTATCCGGACATTATGAGAATTGCCTGTCTGCAGCATGTCAAGAGAAACTTCATCGACTGTGGCAAGAACGACAAGGATGCACAGGAAGTAGCAGGCATCATCAACAGATTTTATCAAGAAGACAAAAAGCATAAGGTTGGCGTAAATGGATGGACAGTAGAGAAACATCTGGCTTATCGGCAATCATACGCACCGGACATTTTGCAGGATTTATTAGAGAAACTGGAGGAATTATCTTCCAGGAAGGATTTGCTGCCCAAATCGCCCTTGGCGCAAGCCGTCGGCTATGCCCTTAACGAGTATAATGCCATTTGTGACATTTTTAAAAGAGGTGATACTGCTCTCGACAACAATTATATTGAGAGAATCCAGAGGTACATATCGCTGTCGAGAAGAAACTCATTATTCTTTGGTTCGCACGAAGGGGCAAGACGAGGAGCTATCCTATATTCTATCGCCATCTCATGCAAAATGAATGGCATTAATCTGTTCGAATACATTAGCGATGTCATAGAAAAGACCGTAGAATGGCAACCAAATACTCCATTGGAAAAATACAGAGACTTGCTTCCTGACAGATGGAAAAAGCAGTAACAGCATTATTCAATCAGCTATTACTGCTTTTTTCAATTATGCAAGGTATAAACGCGGAGCCGCTTAC
>NZ_QTXV01000134.1:0-2370 GCF_003461825.1 Prevotella sp. AM42-24
CTTTTACCTTTGCACCTGGAAACAAGTTTAAACGAATTGGTTAACGGGTGTTAAGGTGAACTGTATGTCACTCTAGAATATCACTATTTTTTGATTCAGTCCTTCGCCAAGCCAAATGTTTTCTTGTTTCCATTTAATGCTAAAATGTCAATAATATGGATAAGGAACTTTACTTTGGCGTAGATGTCTCCAAGAAGACTCTCGACCTTGCTTATTATGATGGTGAAACCATCGATTGGAAGAATGCACATATTAAGGTGAGCAATGATGCTGCTGGGTTCAAAAAGATTGGCTCCTGGGTCGCAAAGGTAGGAAAAGACTTTGATACCTTTTTGTTCTGTATGGAATATACGGGACTCTATAACCAAAACTTCAGATTATGGCTGGAATCCAAAGAATATATCTATGGTATGGTGGAACCTCGAAAAATGCATCGCTTCGAACCTGATCTGGATGATGACCAGCGCTCTCTTGACCGTATCAAGACTGATGAACTGGATGCTTTCAGAATAGCAATCTATTGTGAGCAGAATCACAAGAAGATCCTTCGCAATCCCTCCAAGCTTCCCTCACCTGTCTATTTCAAGTTGAAGAGACTGCTGGCAGAGCGTAAGCAGAACACCAAGCAGTCAACTCTCTATAAGCAGCAGCTTCATGATATCTGCGCATACGACACAGACTTATCCGTAGAACGCAAGAAACTCCTGCTGAAGAACATGCAGGAAAACCAGAAAGCAATAGACAAGGAGATTGACAGCTATATGAATGAAGATGCAAGCATCAGCAAGAACTACGACCTGCTGATCTCCATTCCTGGCATTGGTCGCATCATAGCGTTGGAAACTATTGTATTAACGGAAAATTTCACTGCTATCAGCAATCCTCGCAAATACGCCTGTTACATAGGAATAGCCCCATTTAAAAAAGAATCTGGTACCTCAGTAAGAAAGAAAACGGGTGTTTCCAAGAAAGGCTTTTCTGAAGCCAAGGCAGACTTATCCATAGCTGTCCTTTCCGCCATAAAGAACAATCCTTCAATAAGAGACTATTGGATACACAAGAGAAAGGATAAATGCGGTGGTATCGTACTCAATGCCATCAAGTTCAAGCTAGTCCTTCGTATGTTTGCCGTGATAAAGCGTGGAACACCATACGTGGAGACAGATGCATACAAGAACTAAAATGCAGCAAAAGTGAACTATCGCACTTCTTAGAGCATAACTATTTCCCGACTAAGTCTTTTGTCTGCGTTTTTTTCACTACCTTTGCCGGAGCATCTGAAATGGAAGGAACTCCGGACGGGGGTAGTGAACTATTTTGTCTTAGACAAAGACCTTTCCCTGATCTAGTCTCCCCAGCCTGAAATGCCAGGTCAAGTGCCGTTTAGGGAATTAGCCGTGGAAGCTTTTAAAAGATGTGGCTTACCCTGACATAGAGAGCTCCTTCCTGCAAAATGCGGTACAAAGGTATGAAAAATAAATCATTTATCGGCATCGACATCTCAAAAAATGTCATTGACGCATCAATTTTTTGTGAAGGGACCCCAATTAAGGACTTTCCTCACGATGTATTCAACAATTCCCGCAAGGGATTTGGCGAAATGTGCACATGGCTCAAGAAGAATCATGTGGTTCTCTCGAACTGTCTCTTCGGAATGGAGTTCACCGGCAGCTATTCCATGGAGCTGGAGAAGTTTCTTAATGCCAGGAACTATCAGTTCTGCATGCTCTCCACCCATGTGGTAAAGCATTATCCCATGGGGCCCAAGGACAAGAGCGACAAGATTGACTCTGCCAAGATTGCAGACTTTCTCTATCGCTATAATGGTACTGAATGTGTCAAGCCTTATAATATGCCTGACAAGACCATGCAGAGACTCAAGGCACTGATGAATGAGCGTAAGTTCCTGGTGGAACAGCGTACATGCTTCATGAACAGAAGACAGCTATGCATCACAAAGGAAGATGCCCAGTTATGTGATGGCTACATCAAGAAATTCAGCCGTGACATTGAGAACATCGAGTTGGAAGAACAGAAGTTGCTGGCTACAGACGATAGCCTATTGTCTACTTACAAGAATCTTCTGACAATACCGGGAATAGGCTTCGTCAATGCCATAAATGTCATTGTCATTACCCGAAACTTTACCGCTTTTGAAACAGCAAGGCAATATGCCAGTTATGTCGGCGTGGCACCGCACTTCCGCACTTCAGGCACCAGTGTGAAATGGCGTCCCCGACCTTCAGCACGCTGTGATGGTCAGGCGAAAGCAGATCTATCCATGGCGGCCACAGTTGTTGTACAATATGATGCAGAGTTACAATCATTTTATAACCGTAAATTAGGAGGTAAGCAAGATTCAGACACAAA
>NZ_QTXV01000135.1:0-2357 GCF_003461825.1 Prevotella sp. AM42-24
AAACAATACTAAGAATAAAAGATGCCTCATATTTATAATAACTGAGTCCACTTGAAAAAGTCAGAGCACTATCAAATTGAGACTTAGATAGGTGATAAGAAGATGAAAACAATACGTTATTTGCCTACTTGCACACTTTTAAAAGTTCAAAATTGAAAAGCTTTGTTCTTTTGCTTACGGACTGTAACTAAAATTTGTTAATTAAAATTTTCAAGCCACTTTTTCAAGTTGGCTCATTATTTAATTTCATCCAGAATTTCAAGTTCCTCATTATTCTGTGATTCTCGTCAAATATGTTGACAGCAGAAACATCGGGGCACTTTTAGGGTTAATCGAAACTTGTATTTGGCTTTACATGTCTCAATCAAACTCATTATTACTTTTACTGGCAGAAGATTACTTAGAGCCTTGCCGAAGTATGCTTTGCCCTGTGTAGTCCTGCCTGCTATATGAAGTAGGATCATTCTTCCTTGTTCCATATTTGTGGGATCAAAGATAATGATTTTTAAGTAAACTGCCAAAAAACAGATCATTTTTATATAAATCTTTGTGCAAATTGTGCAAAAAGCAAATATATTCTGCATTTTCTTACATAAAGCGGTAAATTTACTGCTTTATTGTGGGTTTGGCTATATAACCTTTTGCTAATGCCAATTGCCGGTTGGACAGATATACAGCCAAGCATTAAAAATGAATGAAGAAGCGCTTTATTAAGGTCTAATGATGTGTATCGTTAAGTCGTGTAAATTTTCTACAAGTTATGTTCTTGAAAATCTGGCAAATCATTCAATCAATTTTATTTTAGTCGATAAGACCACGATATTTTAATTATGAGTAGGTTAATCACGGGCGTCAACGCGCGTCACGCGACCGTTAGATTACAAAGCCAACTTTGCCTTGCGGTCTTTCAAGTATTGCTTCCGCGCGTCTTTCCATTCAGGGTTGTTGTATTCGTCGATATAGTAGAACGCGAGCAGGTAAGAATAGTCGCCCATCACCAGTTCATGCAGGTTGATGGTGAACTCGCCCAACATGTTCTTCCAGTCGATCTGTCCTCTCGTGCCCCTTGGAACTTGCGCCACATACGTGTAAACGCAATCGTCCGACGGGTCTGTTTCCCATCCGCTGTGCTCGGTGTCTTCTTGCAGTCTTGGGTATTTCAGGCGCAGTCCGCCAATCAATTGCTGCAGCAGGTCGTCGGCCTCCGACTTCGTTTCCAAGAGGAAATCCACCTCTACGGAATAAACCGTCCCTTCATGTTGATTGACATACAGCCTCACCTTCCTGCCCATGTATTTCCCGGTCAACGTCTTAGAGAGGTTGGGGCTTTCATATTTATAGCCTTTCTGCAGCAACTTCTGGCAAAAAGATTTCATACTTCCCGTGATGGGAATGCCTTGAAACTTCAGGTGCGACACGTTGGCCTGTGGTATGCCATTGTTTGCCTGGGCGCTAATGCCTATTGAAAAGGCCAGCATGGCGAGGAATGTAAAAATCAGTCTCTTCATAAAAAACGGTTTTGCGAATATGGATGCGGAAACACGGCAAGCGGGAGAGCTGTATGGACCGTATATCCTATTAAATATATAGCAGGAGAATGTGCTAAAAACCCATTCTTGACACATCCCCTCTCTGCTGTTGTGGCATCAATGCTGCCGTGGCATGCTTCTCATGCCCAAGAGATTATTTTGATGTGGCGAAATCTATTGAGCTTGCGTTGGCGAACTTGTAAGTCACAGCCGTGGTGAACGTCTTGCTCTTGTCCAAAGACGACTGTGAGGAAACGCTCGATGTCGATGCCATGATACTTCCCTTGAAACTGCTGAACTCGCCCTTGTTTGGCTTCGCCTCGGCTGTGGGCAACATGACGAGGAGTATTTTCTTGCCGTCCTCGAGCCGCGTGCCGTTGTAGGTGCGGCTCACGGTATAGGTGCGCTCGGCCGGGAACGACTTGATGGTCTCTGCCGGGATGGTGTAGGCGAGGAGCTTGTCGCCGGGGTTTGCTTCCCCGGTCGATTTCTATGTGCTGGAATTTCCGAGGAACACGCTTGAGACAAGGGAGCTTGGCTCTGCCGTGTTGTCGGTAGACAGCTTCACGGTCTTGCCGGAGACGTCGGTCACGTTGACATCAAAATATTTCAGTTCGGAAGCCGTGACATATACCACCGGCGATATGGTAACCGCCGTGGCTTTCTCTTCTACCGGAGTCGTGGGGTCGTTGTTGTTGTCGCTGCTGCAAGCAGTGAAACACGATACTGACATGCAGACTGCCGCGGCCATGCAAAGCGAAAGAATGGTTTTCTTTCTCATAATGATATAACTAAAGTTTCCCACCCCAAAATAGTAGGGTAAAAATA
>NZ_QTXV01000136.1:0-2289 GCF_003461825.1 Prevotella sp. AM42-24
CTATCCTGCAGACACTCAACCTGAGCAACCTCACGGCACTCACCACACTCGATATCAGTTGCGCTGGCACACAGACAACGCTCAACAACCTGATAGTGGATGGCTGCAAGAACCTGCGATCTCTCAATATGGGCGGACTGAAGAGCACGCAGCTCACTGGCATGGATCTCACCCACAACACCAAGTTGGAGACCTTCGAGGCATCAGACACAGCACTCACAGGTGTTACCTTTGCCAAGGGTTCACCGCTTGTCAAGGCGGTTCTGCCTGCAACATTGCAGACACTCGATCTGCAATATCTGCCGAAGCTGCAGGCTGATAATCTGACACTGGAGGGCACGGACAGCATCACACGTCTCGTCATTGACAGTTGCCCCGGCATCGAGTGGACGGCACTCAGAGCCAAATGCCCTAACGTCAAATACCTCCGTGTGACAGGCATCAACGAGGAGGGTGACGGATCACTCCTGCGTCAATACATGGAGATGGGAGGTGTTGACGAGACTGGCGGCAATGTGGATACCTGCCGTCTGGTCGGATCATACCAGCTCACACAATATATTGATGATGTGGAGTTCCAGACATACCAACAGCATTATCCGGAACTCAACATCATGCAGCCACCATACACCATGGTGGAGTTCGATGATAGTGTTGCAGACGATGCAAACGTCAGCAACCTCGACAACGAAACTGGATACAAATATGGCAATGCATATCAGCCATCAGGTCATATCAAGGCATATTTGAGTCAGCGTCACAGAGTGTTGGCCAAGATTACCAAAATGCCTACGCAGACTAATGTAAAGATGGGCGGAATAGATACCGTCATGAACAAAACGGATGGTGAGGCAACTTACTATCCACTGCATGACGATAATTCCAACTACTATGCTGATGCCAAGCAGGTCAGAGACTGCACTGCAGCCAAGTTGGACGGCACAGAGGGAGATATCATGATGCTCGAACCGCACAAATGGTTCAAGGGCATCAATGATTACCTCAACAAAAAGCATTATTACTGTCTGAGCGTCAACAAGGGTGTCCCTTCCGTCTCTGTTGATACCATCCAGATGAGCATTGATGAGATTAAACAGACCAAGGGCGGTTGGCGTGAAGGCTATAAGCTGACTGCAAACAAGCAGACACTCAGTGAGTCATACGTGTCAGACAGCAGTTATGCAGTTATCAAGATTGATATTGGCGGATATAGCAGAGTCAGATTCCCGACTGTGACGGGCACCAACATGGCCTGCTCACTCTTCCTCGCAGAGGATGGCAGCATCATCAGCAATGTGATTGTGCCTACCATCAACCAAACATTTGAAAAAGGGCAGTATATCATCAAGGATATACCTGATGGAGCAAAGACCCTATATGCAACAGTGTATAAGAATACACCAGGCGACAAGGTCGTGCTGAGCAATTCTGACAAAATAGAAGATATGGAGCCAGACTGGGTTGAAGTGGATGAATATCTCTGCGCTGTTGTCGGAAGCACGGTTGTCGGTGACAAACTCCGAGCTTGCGTCTCTGGCGGTTCGACTACCGCTAATATGGCGTGGTCAGACTTTCATTATTACTCTGTCCTTCGAGGCATGCAGCAGATAGACTTTTCCATGCATAGCGACATCGCCAACCTTTTCTACATGAAGTATGGCCGTCGCAACTCACAGGAACAGTGCGGTGCTGGCTCGCATACCAATATGCGCACGACTGGTGGGACAATGTCGCACGGCATGACTGATACCATCGGTTTTGATGCAGCCAGGCAAATCAATGCATCAATCACGAATAGCATCGTAGATTATGGCGTGCATCAATTTGCCTGGTACCAGGAGGGTGATGAAGAGAGTGGAGCTACCATCGTCAAGCAGGTAAACAGCATCTGTTGCTGCGGATACGAGGATATCTACGGACACAAATATGATATGATGGATAACTGCGACATGCCTAATGACAGTGCTCATTCAAACATGGTTCGCATATTCATGCCAGATGGCAAAGTCCGCTACATTAAATCATCATCAAATAACGGTATCTGGATTACAAATGTCTATCATGGACAATATGGTGATGTCATTGGTGTTGGTGCAAAATCAGGGTCAGCAAGCACATATTATGGCGATACATATTGGACTTCTGGTTCTGCCTACCGTGTGCTCTTTCGGGGCTGCAACAGTGCGTACTCGTTTGGCGGCATCTCGTACACGAGTGCGAATAACGACGCATCGAACACGAGCCCGAATGTCGGGTCGCGCTTGGCCTTCCGCGGCAAGCTCGTCAAAG
>NZ_QTXV01000137.1:0-2239 GCF_003461825.1 Prevotella sp. AM42-24
TCTGTGTCATCTTATGAGGGCGGTTGCGGATTTGAGGTTGACTGAAAAGCATAATCATCAATAGTAACCAATGAATTTCCTAAATTTAAAATTGAAAGGTTGGTACATCCACTAAAAGCATATTTACCTATTTTTTTTACGTTATCTCCTAAAGATGCTGTAGTCAATGTTGTGTTATTCTGGAAGGCATAATCTCCTATTTCCTCTATAGAATTAGATAATGTAAGTACAGAAAGTTGACATCCATCAAAAGAATAAGATGGAATTTTGATCAATTGCCCTTGAATAGAAACTTTATTAAGTGCCTTACACCCTTTTAAAAAACAACTAGGTATCTCTGTTACTGTTGAAGAAATCGTTACCTTTGCTAACTTAGGCTGGTTATAAAATGCAGAATAGCCATAGTATTGAGGATACTTTTCAAAAGGATATCTACCATCTATATAAGTAATATTACGTCCTATATAAACTTCTTCCAAAGGACAAAACGAGAATAACCCTGTACCATTATATCCTCTATCATCTCGATAATAAGAACCTAAAACAAGGCTTGATGCGCCATCTTCAAACCTAACACTTTTTAATGACGTACAATTATAGAAAGGTAAATTTGAAACACCCGTGTTTTGTCCTATCTGCAAAACTGTACCAGGGATACTTATTGACTCTAATACTTTACAATTAGAAAAAGTATTCTCCCCAATCTTTGTCACAGTAAAGGTCACGCCATTATACACAACATTCTCTGGAATCTTGACATTAGCCGACAAAGAGGCATAGTTGCCCGTTCCATCAACCTCATAAGTTACCGTGGCTGTACGGTTAGACGTGTCCAAGTCATAGTACAACCCATCAATCAATGTACTCGCTTGCAAAAGAGCACATTGCACGATAAGTCCAATTATAAGGACCAATCGCATGAATAAGCATTTACTTTTGTTCATAGTTTTATATTTTTATTGTTTTTCTTATAACTTAGCTGTTTCAATTCGTCCATATTCATGTTCCCTTCAGACTTTCTTGCTTGATATAATATATATCCAACAATAGGTAGAATTGCTATTCCTCCACCAATCCAATATGCAACTTGTGCTAATTGTTGATTTTTTAGATAACATGCTATACCTATATCTATCAAACCAATAGAAACAGAAATTAAAAAAGATGCTAAAAATGTTGATTTTCGTAAAGTTTCTATAACCTTTTTGAACTTAATAATTAGTGACATCATTTAAATAATCCTTATATACATTCATACGTAAATTTTCTTTCTCTTTTTCCGAAAGTTGTCCTTTCCGGCTTTCAAGGTTGGTACCTTTCCATTCTATAGCTAAATTTGCTTGCATTAGAGCAACAAACTTTTCAAATTGTTCGTTACTAACCTTACCTTTGGCTTGATAAAGTTGGTTTAACTGTTTTACAACTTCAATATCCACATAAGATTCAGGTTTGGTGGAGTTGCACATCAAAAGTAGTTTGTAATAATAGTACTCCAATTTGTGCCCTTCAAATTCGTCTACCTTAAAAGATTCATTTTTCAATGCCAATAAACCACAAAAACAGGCAGCGCACTCTCTCCAATCCTTGATGAAGTTGAGACGCTCCTTGGTTATTGTATCATTGAATTGCTGCCGTTTAAAAATACAATAGCTTACTATTGCGCTTACTACCACACCTATAATGCCTGAAGTTATATTACCTATAATATCCATATACTTTTATATAAGTTTACGATTTTCCGACAAAGGTAAGGAGAATATTTGAAACTATCAAGTTCATAATGGTTCATAAGGTAAAAAAGTTGCCTTGCGCTGGTTCACTGCTATTTTCCGCAGCCATCATTTCGGAAAACAAACAATATGAGAACGCATAACAAATCATAAAAAATAATACTAAGAAAGGGCAACTAAAAACGGTAAACCACAAACTAAAATCGTTAAACCACATGAATTTGTTTCCGCATCCTTATCATTTCTCCGTTCAAAGACGTTGAACCGACATTCAAAGGCGTTGAACCGACATTCAAAGACGTTGAACGGACATTCAAAGGCGTTGAACGAAGATTACATAAGGATATACTAACACTTTCATAAGGGTGTATCAACTCTCTTATAAGGATGCAGAAACCCTTCCATACGGTTTCTTCCCCTTTTGATTGCAGTTTTTCAACTCATAAAGCAGTATTATAACACAAAAAATAAGCCTCAAATCCGCAACCGCCCTCATAAGATGACACAGA
>NZ_QTXV01000138.1:0-2201 GCF_003461825.1 Prevotella sp. AM42-24
AGAAATATAGATATAGAAAAATATATATAGCCTTATTGCAAACAATAGATATAGAGAGTAATATGACAATACTGATATACAACAATACAGTAATATGCCAATACGGCAATATAGATATAAACAAAGATATAGGATGCCGTACTCTTTTCGAATGGTCTTATAGACCATGTGACAGAGGCAGAAAGTAAGCCTCATTCTCTCTGTGAAGCTCGTGCAACGTTCAGCTTCTGAGAAAAAGAACGAGCCTTACTTTCTGATGGCAGCCCGGAAAGTGTGCTGCATCCGTAGCATGGGGTGTTGTTCACAACGCCCCTGAAGAATGTTCGACCTATCTCCCTTGCTGCTCCGGAGTGAAGATCATCTTTGCTCCTGGGCAGTTTCGCGGTGTTTTGCTGAAGACACAGCTTTTGCCGTGCATGAAGAAAACTTGGCGAAAGGGGTTGTGTCAATATAGACATATTGATGTATGACAATATAGATGTATATACATTAATACTAAAATATAGATATAAGGTAAGGAGTACATAAATGATATGCCACAAAAGTTACAACTTTATAAAAAAGCAATTAGAACAATGACCTTACTTTTTTGTTTGACTATATAAATGAGCAAAGGAATAGACCTATAAATAAAGAGAGTTGGTTTCGGTTGCGCACATAGATATACAGAAAACAAAACATATAGATATATAAACATAAATATCGCTATACGTGCATACGTATATAAAAAAAGCATCGCCGATACCGCTTTACAGGCAAAGCTGAACGGTTCGCCTGAAGGTTGCGACCGAATAGGGAGCAGCCGGAAAGAGGTGGCTCAAAGCCACCTCTTATTTACAAAGAAACCTAAAGTTCTTGTAGTCATTTCTTGCCTAACTTGGTGTTATTCCATATCAATCACACTTTATCACCACAAAGCGACTTTACCTGCAATTCCTAAATCAAGTGTCGCAGTAGCAATACCCAATGCTTGGAAAACACGACTTAGCGTGGGAAGTGTTATTGTGCTATTTCCTTTTTCTAAACGTGAAATTTGTGCTCGTTGTACACCAATACGTTCACCGAGCTGTTCTTGGGTGAGATTCTGTGCTTTACGAGCTTTACGAATTGCTTCGCCCAAATAATAGGCATTAACATCTTCTTTGAGCTGCATTTCCATCATGTCACGCTCTTTAGTACCTGTCTTGCCCCAAACTTCATCAACCACTTCAGAAAGTGGTGTCAAATGCATCTGTGCCATATCTATCAATGTTTTAATTCAAAATATTGTTGTCTAATCTCTTCTGCCTTTGCAATTTCTTTTTGGGGAGTCTTTTGGGTCTTCTTGACTATACCATGTGTGGCAACAATCAAAGTTCCAGTCTCCGTGTCCCAAAAAGAGAATAGGCGATAGCAGTTTCCATTGAATAAAGTACGAAACTCCCAAATTTCAGAGTTTTCTAATTTTTTGAAGAGTTCCTTATCAACAATGCCATGTTCGATTTTCTTATAATTGTAGGTTATTTTCTGCTGAACCTTCAACGGCAAAGAACGAACAAATGTCAGGGCTTCATCCAACAAAACCACTTGTATTTTATATCCGCTCATTTTATTTATAGTTTCTGCTTACAAAGATACAATTTTGTTTCCAAACGACGAAACAAAACAATAAATTTATCTGCAATTTAACATTTATTTTACCTCACCAACCCCAATCGGGTACAAATCATACTGTGGGAATTTCTCACAGTATTAATAACTTATTATTCCAATTTGTACTTTCAAAGTGGAGCGGTGGTTAGCCACTCCTTTACCTTTGCTTAATCTTCCAACTCCTTTTCTGTGATGCTGATTTCCGTGCAATTGTCAGAATATTCATCATAGATATGGAAATAGCTCGGAACATCCTCTACATATCTTATCTTGTAAATCCGTAATCATTACTTCTTGATGTATTTCTCCAACAATTTGGGACGTACATTCAATGCTTTGGCGAAAGCGTCCAACTGACAAGCATAGCGAGTTTCATAATAGCTACGCTCCATTTGGTTCTTGGAATTTGCCAAATCTTGCAAGATGTCTCGAAGGTATCTCTTCACAACATACTTGTACCATTCCAACTTTTTGCCTTTTTTGTCAGTAATATCTGCCATAATCAAATCTGCTTTAAAGGGTTCAACAATAAAATTTATTCTGGATTTCCTGATTCATCTGCCTTTTAA
>NZ_QTXV01000139.1:0-2191 GCF_003461825.1 Prevotella sp. AM42-24
GATAACTTCACGCTCTACCCTGCTTCGATAATCAGCATCAATAAGAATCGCTTTACGAAGCATTACTTTATCGGTGATAAGCGCATAGCATCAAGGATAGGAACGGGTCTGTTCAACAACGTTTACGGACGCAACGGCTCATACGTCACCGCTGGTCAGCAGGACTATGCTGAACGTATGAATCAGATACAGAAGCAGAAAGAGGCATACTATAAGCAGCAGGGCATTGCACCTGGTGTACCGACAGAAAAGGGTGCGTACGGTGATCCAGAGAACACGGGTGTTGGATATAATGCCGTCCTCACAGAACTCGGCAACCATGATGTGCCACAGGGTTGGATTCAGACTCCACGCCCTAACACCACACCGAATACCAACCCTGGTCCACCTGTAAGCTGGAATGATCCGAGCAACCCAGATGACCCGCAGGCTGGTTATGGCTATATTTCAAACGATACTACGAAAGAAGAGACCTTCTTCTATCACAGTGACCATCTCGGCTCAACGTCTTACATCACAGACGACGAAGCCAACATCACGCAGTATGATGCCTACTTGCCATACGGTGAGCTGTTAGTGGATGAACATAGTAGCAGTGAGGACCTACCATATAAGTTCAACGGCAAACTGTTCGATGAAGAAACCGGACTATACTATTACGGTGCAAGGTATATGAACCCAGTCACGAGTCTGTGGTATGGGGTGGATCCGTTGGCGGAGAAGTATAAATCTATAGGGGCCTATGTCTATTGTAGTGCTAATCCTATTAGATTGATTGATTCAGATGGGAAAAAGATTTTATTTGTAAATGGTTATTGGAATGGTAGCATAGGTAGCATTATAGGTAGTAGTTCTGCTGGAGAAAAATATTGGGGAAATGGATTTGCAGATGCAGCTAGATCTTTCTTTAAAGATTATTCGCAGATTAACTCTTCTAATTATATAGATGGTTCTTCAATGTGGGGCGGAGATATGAGTGGAGGGGATCGGTATGCTGCAGGGTATAAGTTTGCAAAAGACAATATTCAAAAGCTTACTTCTGGGATGAGAAAAGGTGAAAGTTTTAATATGGTAACTCATTCCGAAGGTTCCGCTTATGGTGCTGGTGTAGCTCAATATTTATTAGATGCAGGTTATAAAGTTACTACAATTTTACATCTTTCCTCGGACGAAGGTGATGAATTCTCTACACCTAAGGCTCCTTACACTCTTCAATTATCTTATGAAGGTGATTGGGTGACAGGAAATAAAACTATAAAAAACGTAGATAAAGTTGGTGAGATAAAAAAAGGAAACTTATCTTGGGACGCTGTGCATGGAGCAACAAAAGATAAAAGTATATTTAATGCTGCAAAAGATCTTGAGAAAGTGACACTACAAAATAATATAGGAGAAATTAATGGAAAAGTATCCTCGTGGTATAATCAAGAAAATACAAAGAGGACAAATTTCTATAGTGTAAATGGAATCATATTAAGCAATCCAGATGGTACCAAAAAGCGATAAATGGAAGAATATAGTTTTACTCTTAATAGAGTTACCTATTGTTGGCTTTTTAGCATTATTTACATTGGATGGTCATTCTAGTTTTCTAGCATATAAAGTGCATCCATGGTCAGTTTTCATGCAGAGGTTAATATTTGCTTCTGCCCCCATATTAATTGTCGAAATTCTTATGTTTTTTTTTATAAATTTGATTTTCATGTCATTATCTAAGAAAGAAATATATAAAGGTGTCGTCACTAAAAGTTTTTTTATAAAACATATTTTATATTTATTATTAATGGTTCTCATGGTACTCTTCATGAAGTTATTAATATACGATTATTGTTAATGGTGAAAAAACTTCCTTAGAGATTCTCTTGATGATAGTAAAGTGTATTATTTTGGACGTAAATTTGAGGTGACAAAGACAGTACGCACAGTATATATATATGGTTACATAGACTAATGACACTACGAAAGAGGAAACTTTCTTCTATCACAGTGACCACCTCGGTAGTACGTCTTACATCACAGATGATAAAGCCAACATCACGCAATATGATGCTTACCTACCGTACGGTGAACTATTAGTTGATGAGCATTCTTCATCCGAAGACCTACCGTACAAGTTCAATGGCAAACAGTTTGATGAGGAAACAGGCTTGTACTATTATGGTGCAAGGTACATGAATCCTATGGCAAGTAT
>NZ_QTXV01000014.1:0-27546 GCF_003461825.1 Prevotella sp. AM42-24
AAATAAGTTAAACTAAAATGCTGCGGAATTTAGGATAAAAATATTGTGGGTTCAAAGAAATGTAGTACCTTTGCATCAGAAATATAAGTTTTAGGTTTTTAGTTAGGTAATAGATTGTTCTAGGTTTAGTTTTTTTAAAGGTAGTTTATTAAGATTGTAATTCAAGGACGACAGGTATTAGAAGAAAAGGTAAATAAAGATTGTTTATTCAAGGACGACAAATAGGTTAGGTTAGTTTTCATAAAGGTGAAAGTGCGTATTTTAGGAATATTGATTGAAGGTAATAATTATTTATGTTAATAAGAAATGGCGGTTCCTCAACATGGAGTCACCATTTTCCGTGTATTTTGTTTTGACGTAAATCGATAAAAGAACAGATAATAACAAAAAATAGGAAAATAGAAATGCTATATAGTAAGAAAACAGAATATCTGATGGAGTCGATTCGTTCGGGTAGAGCGATGGTGCGTAGTGAGAAACTCAATCTTATTGTGGGATTGAGTATCCCATCTATGTTGGCACAGATTTCCACCGTCATGATGTTTTTTATTGATGCCTCTATGGTTGGTCATCTGGGTGCTGAAGCCTCTGCCAGTATCGGTCTGATAGAATCTACCACATGGTTGGTTGGCAGTTTGCTGAGTGCGGCTGCCACAGGATTCTCTGTGCAGGTAGCTCATTTTATCGGAGCCAATGATTTTGTGAAGGCGCGTCAGGTTTTCCGTCATGCCTTGATTTGCGGTTTGGCTTTCAGTGTGTTCCTCTCGCTCATAGGAGTAGGAATACATTCACATCTTCCATACTGGTTGGGCGGTGGTGCTGATATCGCTTCAGCATCTTCTGGTTATTTCCTGATATATTCCTTGGTGCTTCCCTTCGTGTATCTTTATCATACTTCCGAGATGATGCTCAAGTCGGCTGGTAATATGCATACGCCGAGCGTGATGGCTGTACTGGTGTGTATTTGTGATGTAATCTTCAATTATATTTTCATTTATATCTGCAAGCTCGGGGTAGTGGGTGCTGCTATGGGAACAGCCTTGGCATATATCTGTATTTCGCTACCCAATCTATATCTGTCGGCTTGCAAGAACCGGATGCTTAATCTCCGTCAGGATCATGTGCGTTTTCATTGGGTAAAGGAATATGTGCAGAGAGCCTGCAAGATCAGCATCCCTATCGCCATACAGAATATTCTGATGAGTGGAGCACAGATTGTGAGTACCATGATTGTGGCGCCATTGGGCAACATAGCCATTGCTGCCCATTCTTTTGCGATTACAGCAGAAAGTCTTTGTTATATGCCTGGTTATGGTATCGGTGATGCTGCTACTACCCTGGTAGGACAGACTCATGGAGCTGGGCGCATAGACCTGTGCAAGAACTTTGCTTATATGACCGTTGGTCTTGGTATGTTGGTGATGGCATTGATGGGAGTCATCATGTATGTCTTTGCGCCAGAAATGATAGGAGTGCTGTCGCCTGTTGAGGCCATCCGCCAGTTGGGTACTACCTGTCTGCGTATCGAAGCATTTGCCGAACCGTTCTTTGCTGCGAGCATCGTGACCTATTGTGTCTGTGTGGGAGCAGGTGATACATTCAAGCCTGCTGCCATCAATCTCGGTACCATGTGGCTCGTGCGACTCACTCTTGCCTACGGCTTATCCAAGAGCTATGGGTTGGAAGGTGTGTGGATTGCGATGGCTACGGAACTTACTTTCCGTGGAGTTCTCTTCCTCATACGCCTTTTCCGCGGTTCTTGGATGAAGAGCTTTCAGGTGCGTGGATAACGGACTTCCGGTTCTTTGAGTTAGTGCATGATTTTCCAGGCAAAAGTGTGAAAATAGCGATAAAAGCGTGAAAATGAGGGGTAAAGAGTGAAAAAGCTACAAAATATTTGCTTTCTCCCTTTAATTATGTTATTTTTGCATTCTGAAAGCTACCCAAAGGCGTGGGGATTTCGTTTTATCATATAAATGTATATTCAGAAAATATCCATTTTCCTATAATATATGTGTATAGATTAAATAATAAAATGTAAGTAATAATTCTAACAACATTATAATAAAACATGAGATTAAAGCAGTTTTTTGTAGCGGCAGTGATGCTGCTGGCTACAGGCTCAATGGTGGCACAGCAGATGCCTCAGGTTCCTGTTGACAAGGACGTGAGAATCGGTCACCTTGACAACGGCCTTACCTACTACATTCGTCACAACAATTTCCCTGAGCATGTAGCAAGTTTCTACATTGCACAGAAGGTTGGTTCTATTAATGAGAACGACGACCAGCGTGGTTTGGCTCACCTCTTGGAGCACTTGGCTTTCAATGGTTCTGAGCATTTCCAGGGCAATAGCCTTCAGAACTATCTTCAGAGCATTGGTGTGGAGTATGGTAAGAATTTGAATGCTTACACAAGTATCGACAAGACCGTTTATTATTTTACCGACGTACCAACTACTCGTACTACAGCCGTAGATTCTTGTATGCTCATCCTCAAGGATTGGAGCAATGGTATCTCTCTTACCCAAGAGGCTATCGACAATGAGCGTGACGTTGTACACAATGAGTACCGTATGCGTATGGTAGGTCAGCAGCGTATCATGGAGCGTTCACTTCCTGCACTTTATCCTGGCAGCAAGTACGGTTATCGTATGCCAATCGGTCTGATGAGCATCATTGATGGTTGCGATCCTGAAACCCTCCGTGCTTACTATCGCAAATGGTATCGTCCAGACAACCAGGCTGTCATCGTTGTAGGTGATGTGGATGTTGATCACATTGAGGCACAGATCAAGAAGCTCTTCAGCGGCATCAAGGTTCCTGCTAATGCAGCAAAGGTGATCCCTGAGTTGGTTCCTGACAATGATACAGCTATCTATGTAGTTGACAAGGACAAGGAGCAGAACTACGATGTGGCTATGATCAGCATGAAGCACGATGCTACACCTGACTCTTTGAAGGGTAGTCTCAATTACTTCGCTACTTCTTATGTTCAGAGTGCAATTACCAGCATGCTTAGCTCTCGTTTGGGCGAAAAGTCATTGGAGGCTGACTGTCCATATCTCCAGGCTGGTTGTGATAATGGCAGCTACTTGGTTTCCCGCACAAAGGATGCTTTCAGTCTTACTGCAGTTGCCAAGCCTGGCAAGATGCTTGAGGCTTATGCAGCTGTTCTCCGTGAGGCTAAGCGTGCTAAGGACTTCGGTTTCACGGCTACTGAGTACGTTCGCTATAAAGAGGATTTCATGAGCGGTTTGGATAAGATGTATTCTAACCGTGATAAGATGAAGAATGAGCAGTTTACTTCTCAGTATGTAGATCATTTCATCTCTAATGAACCAATCCCTTCTGTTGAGGTTGAACATCAGATCTATAAGACCATGGTTCCAAGTATTCCTTTAGAGGCTATCAATGCTTATGCCAAGGAGTTGATTTGCGAGACTGATACCAATTTCGTAACACTTCTGATGATGCGCGATGCTGAGGGTGCTGTTTATCCAACCAAGCAGCAGTTGGCAGATGTCGTAAAGCAGGTGCGTGGTGAAAAGCTCGAAGCTTACGTAGATAATGTAAAGCAGGAACCATTGATGGCAGAGCTTCCTAAGGCTGGTAAGATCAAGAAGACTACAGAGAATAAACTCTTCGGCTACAAGATGCTTACCCTCTCTAATGGTGCCAAGGTTGTGCTCAAGAAGACTGACTTCAAGAACGACGAGGTACAGTTTGCTGCTACAGCAAATGGTGGTACTTCTGTTTTCGGAACAAAGGATCTCAACGAGGTGAAGATGATGGGTGCCTTGATGAACTCAAGTGGTTTGCGTGGCTTTTCCAATAATGACCTTGAGAAGGTATTGGCTGGTAAGATTGCTTCTTGCGGATTCAGTGTTTCAAAATACCGTCATGGTTTGGGTGGTGGCTCAACTCCAAAGGATTTGGAGACTTTGATGCAGCTCATCTATTTGAAACTCACCAATCTGACTAAGGACGAGAAGGCTGTCAACAACCTGATCAACAATCAGGTAACAGCACTCGCTAATCGTAGCAACAATCCTCAGGCTGTATTCCAGGATTCATTGACCAGCACGCTCTATCCTGGTAATCCAGTATTCCGCACAATGACAGTGGATGAGGTGAAGAGTGTAAACTACGACCGCGCACTTGAACTTGGTAAGCAGCTTTTCGGTAATGCGAAGGATTATACCTTCTTCTTTGTCGGCAACTTCGATGAGGCTAAGATTCTTCCTCTTATCGAGCAGTATATCGCTTCTTTGCCAAACAACGGAAAGAAATTCAAGAACGTAGAGACATTGCCAGTGAAGGGTGAAGTTATCAACAAGTTCACCAAGGCAATGGAGAATCCACAGGATGTAGCTGTTGAGATCTGGTGCTCAGAGGCTCCTTATACATTGCGCAACTCAGTACTTGCTGATATTGCAGCTCGCGTTATCAATATGGATTACAACCGTAATATCCGTGAAAAGTTGAGCGCTGCTTATTATGCTGGTGCTGATGCTATGGAAAGTGTAAAACTTGATGGTAAGACCATGCGTGTAGGTGTTACTGGTAATGCAATGATGAACCCAGACAAGTCTAAGGATGCTATTCCTTACTTCTATTCAGGTTTGAAGGATGCGATGGAGCAGCCTAATCTGGATGACCTCCAGAAAGTGAAGGAAATCCTTCTGAAGCAGGCTGATGTAAGCTGCAAGCAGAATGGCTACTGGATGGGTGTTATTTCTGAGTATCTGCTTCATGGTATTGATACTCATACCAACTACAAGAAGGAGGTAAGCTCTGTAGATGCAAAGGCAGTGAGCGATTTCCTCAAGAATGTAGTGATGAAGGATGGCAACCACGTAGAGGTTATCATGCATGCTACAAAGGCTGGTGAGGCTAAGTAACAAGAAAAATGTCACATAAATATATAAAATCCCGATACAATTGTTGTTGTATCGGGATTTTTTTGTACCTTTGTCCACAAAATAGAGAGTTTAGTGAAAGATAAGTTTAATGTTTTAATTTAAAAGTAAATGAATTTCAAGAAGATGAATTTCAATTCGATGAAGCGAATTGTTTTGGCACTTATGCTGATAAGTGTAAGCATGGTGAGTGTGCAGGCACAGCTTCTTTACAAGATTAGTAAAGATAGTACCGACCAGAAGCCTTCCTATATCATGGCTTCCAACCGGCTCATGAATCCTATGGGTGTTGTTAGTCTGAGTGGTGAGTTGAAGGAAGCACTTACTAATACCGATCAGATGTATTTTGAGGTAAACAAGGCGGCTTATCGTGAGTCCATTAATGACGCTAAGAAACTGGCTGACGGCAAGACTCTTCTCAGTTTGCTTACTCCGGCTCAGCAGACAAAGCTTAATGCTTTCCTCAAGAAATACATGGAGGTGGATTTCCGTAGTTCCTACGTGCAGAAAAAGTATGGTAACCTGACTCCTGCAGCTTTGATGGAAGACATGGAGCAGTTGCTTTTTGTGGCCAATCACATGGGTATGTATGATCCTACTCATACTTTCGACCAGTATTTTGAAGCACAGGCAAAGGCAAACAATGAGACTGTAGGCGGTTTAAGTAATGTTGATGCTTATATCAACGATACTTATAAGAGTGACCTGAAGCAGCAAGTGGCTCGCTTGGTAGAGTTTCTTGAGAATGAGCCTAATGAGTTGGCCAAGTTGAATAAAGCAGTAGGTGCTTTCAAGGCACAGGATGTAGATGCTGCAGCCAAGGCTACTGGCGCTCATGTTTCTCAACCAACTCTTGAGGCTTGGGCTGCAAAGGTGCAGACTGTGATGGCAGAGAAGCCAACCTTCTTTGTTGTTGATGCCGCCAATTTAGGTGGTGAGAATGGCCTTCTCCAGTTGCTCCGCAATGCCGGCTGCAAAATAGAGAAATAATCAATAGTATAATCCAAAAATAAATAGGGTAAATCAAAAAAGTCCCGCTGTCAGGATGAAATTCCTTACAGCGGGACTTTTTTCGTGATGTCCTCGACTCTCTATCGAGCGGGGGATAAAGATCATAATCTTACAGCATAACCTTCTTCCTTATCAATGGAATTTACCACATACAAGTGTCTTTTCCTTCAGGATGAACAACAAAGCTGCACACGAGAATCTCTCTTAAAAGATAATCTCTTTAATTTCTGCTTTTAGCCTTAGAGGCAAGAGCCTCGCGGCGATCACGAAGAATGCTCTGGCATCTGCTGATAGCCTGATTCTGATTCTCTTCGTTAACCTTTATTAGACAATCATTCATAACCTATTGTGTTTTGATAAACCTATTGTGATTTGAATACGTTGCAAAGATAGAGCATTCTGATAAAAGATGAAAGAAAATCCTATTAAAATGCATTACTTTTAGTCGTTTTTTTGATTTACGTCAATCTTAAAGCCTTTTGTATCCCAATTTTCATGTTATATTCATACGATTCGTAGTATTTATAGGGATATTACTATGAGAAAATGGGGAAATCCTTCTGAAATTTCATTTTTTTTTGCGAACTTTGCAGCCGAAAATGGATTCTTCTTCTAAAAGAGATTGTTTTCTTCCAGGGATAATTCCATGCATAAATAGAGAGAAGGAAATGAAGAATTCCATAGGAATATTGATATATAAAATAATAAAGGTATGAAAAAAGTAATTCTATTGACTGCTTTGGTGCTGGCTTGCACTACTGGCAGTATGGCAAATGAACTCAGCGAGTGCTCTCTTTCGGAGTTGATCAGTACTCCTGTTAAGAAAACTACAAAGAAGGCAACAAAGAAAACAACAAAGAAAACAACAAGCAAGAAGACAAGCTCAACTAAGTCTTCTGCTAAAACTTCTACTGCGGCAACCTCTGCCACCAGTACTTCTGCAACAACAAATACAGAAACAACAACTCCTACAACGGCAACTTCTGCAACTTCTACCTCAGCTGGTTCAGCAATAGCTGGTATCCTTGGTGGTTTGCTTGGTGGAGGCACATCTAGTAGCACAGGCAGTACTGCAGGAACCATTATCAATGGAATTCTGAACAATGTAATCGGCTCTAGTACTTTCAGCAAAGAAAGTCTTTGCGCTCATACATGGAAATATAGCAAGCCAGGTTGTGCTTTTACTTCAGAGAATCTGCTTGCCAAAGCAGGTGGCGAAATTGCAGCAAATAAGATAGAGGAGCAGTTGGAAGGTTATTACAAGAAAGCAGGTTTCTCCAACTCAAACACTTACTTCAAGTTTAATACGGATGGAAGTTTTGAGTCAAAAATAGATGGCAAATCATGGAGAGGTACTTATACTTTTGATGAGAAGACACATGCCATCACAATGAAGGGACTCCTGCTCAGCGTTTCCGGCTATGCTACCCAGACAACCAATGGTGTCAGCCTTCTTTTTGAATCCAAGAAACTCCTTACCTTGGTTCAGACATTGACAGCTCTCAGCGGTAATTCTACACTTGGCACTATCGGCAATATCACCAAGAATTATGATGGAGTACGTGTAGGTTTTGAGATGAGTAAGTAATTTCTCATTCATCTTTGAGATATTATATAGTAATGATTATATTGCTATTATTTAAATAGCAGAAAAATCCCCTTAGAGATAGTCTGGATTAGGCTTTCGCTAAGGGGATGTTTTATCTCTTTCGCTTTAAAGTTTCCTTTTTACTTGATCTCAACTTTTAGCGGAGTTTTCAATGCTTCAAGATAATCCTTGATGCGAATCTGCCATTCTGTATAGCTGCGAACATCATATTTGCTCCATGCAGCTCCGAAGTAATAGCTGAACTTTTCTCCGTTCTTCAAGCCAGTCTTGATGCCTAACGCATGACCGGTAGCGCCGTCGTGCTTCTTATCGAAAAGCTGGTAGTAGGTATTGTCAATGCCATAAGGGAAGAGTACACCTACATATACCTGAGACTGGTTACCTTCCATATTGTCAGTAGGGTCTGCGTAACTTACGTAGTCTTTTGCGAAAGTTTTAGTCTCGGTATCTTCCTCATGGATTGGGAACCCTGTAGCAAAGTCGGTAGGGTGGGTGAGGCCATCATACCAGACTGTCATCTTGTTGAAGTTGCTGCCCTTGTCGAGAGAGATGATACGATGTTCTACTACGTTCTTCAGGTCGCCCACGGTAGAAGGATTGTAGGTCAGTTCAACGGTAAATCTGAGAGGACCATTGTCTAAGATCTTGTAATCCTTATAGCAGTAAGGTAATATCTGTTCGTTACCAATCATAAGACTTGGTGCACCGAGACCCAAGGTCGCACCTACGCGATATGGGTCGAGTCCGTTGCCCTGGTCGAGATGGAATGAGTTGCGGATATTAACTTCTTTTCCTTCTGCTTCTACTGCCTTGATCTGATCTTTGAGTTTGACAATTCTTGCAGGATTTTTCTCCGTCTTGAGTTGTTTTTCTATGGCTTTTTTCTTTGCATCCACTCTGCACATGTTTTCCCAGGCTTTCTGGTTCTTGATGTATCGGATATTTACCACCGTATCAGGCGTGTTCTTTACCCAAACATCCGTGCCGAATGAGCGCTCGCCAGAACGCTGTAATGCTGGTCCGTAAACACGGTAGGCGCATCGGTCGTTCTCCCAAGCCAGGTCGTCCTTTCTCATCTTATAGAGAGCGCCTGTTGCCCAAACTTTCTGAGGATATGGCTTCTCTATGCTGATATAAAAGGTAGCTGCGCTATGAGGGCGCACACTGGCATCGATGAGCAACTTACCATCGTGGGTAATCTGTGAACCGATTTGTTGTCCGCGGGTATTCTTTACCACATAAGCCTGTCCTTTGCCAGGAGTTGCATTTGATAGCTTAGCTTTCACATCAGCCATGCTTACTTCTACGAGTTCCATTCGCTGTGCAGCAGTTGTGTTGCTTACTACCACAGTTGCTTGCTGGGCATAGCTGTAGTTGGAACCGGCTATCGCCAAGAGCATCATGACACTCTTCATCATGTTGGTTTTTGTCATCATTGTTTCTGATTTGTTAGTTATTATTAATTTTGTTTTCTTACGTGTCGAACTTGCTTCGTTACGTACATTATTATATATAATACGAATGAATAGTTGCCGATACAGACAAAGTGACAATACTTTCTGTTGCCAATATTTCTTCTGGATTATTCCTCAATAAGGGAAACTTCCATACTGATATCCTCTTTCGGACGATCACCTCTGAGCGTCTCGCAATTCTGGATTTTCTCCACGACGTCGAGACCTTCTTCTACTTCGCCGAATACAGTATATTGGTTGTCAAGGAAAGGAGTACCGCCCATCTCTGTGTGGGTTTTCACCTGCTCATCGGTAAATTTAGGGTAACCTTCCTCCTTGCAGCGTTTCTTGGTTTCATCCACTAGCTGATCCTGCAATTCCATCAATCCCTGGCGGTCGCGGTTGCGACGGAAGTTCATAATCTCATCGTGGTGTTCTTTAGCAAGCTGGTTGAATATGTTTTGCTCCATCTGCATACCCATCTGTTTCTCCATCTGCTTGAGTTCATTCATCTTGTAGGTTTTTCCCCATACGATATAGAACTGGCTTCCGCTGCTTTCTCGCTCAGGATTTACCTCATCTCCTAATCTCGCAGCGCTCAGTGCACCACGCTTATGGAAAAGTTGAGGATAAACAAATTCAGCAGGAATCGTGTAGTCAGGACCACCTGTTCCTAACATTTTGCCCTTAGGAGCATTCTTACTCTCCGGATCACCGCCCTGAATCATGAAATCCTTGATGACACGATGAAAGAGAGTGCCGTCGAAATATCCCTCTTTAGCCAACTTGATAAAGTTGTCGCGATGTTGAGGGGTCTCATCATAAAGGCGTACCTTGATATCGCCTTCAGAAGTCTTAATCAATACTTTTGCCATAATATTTAATTATCAGTATAGTTCTTTAATTTGTCCTTTATAACCTTCAGCCCTTCAGCCCTTCAGTCCTTCAAGTTCTTTAGTACTTCAGCCCTTCAGCCCTTCAGTCCTTTAGCCCTTCAGCCTTCAGTTATTCAGCCTTTTTTTTACCTTTTTACTTTTTTACCTTTTTACCTTTCATAATATTCCTTCCATTCTTTCATGGCTTCCTTCCAGTCGGTTTGCTCTCCGCTTGCAACTGCTTCCTTCTGTTTTTCAGCCTCGTCGCGAGCCTTGTCACGGGCACGTTTGGCTTTCATCGCCTCGATGGTAGCATCATCAAGAATCTGGATGGCGCCACGCTTGATGGTAGCCTGAAGTTCCTCTTCGCCGAAAGCCTTGCCTGGTTCGTTGAAGTCGGATATATTAAATTCGTAATCTACACGAAGGTCATGGCGAATCTGCTTCTGCTGGAGTCTGTTACCAGCGTTTTTCAATCGGAGCAATTTGCCGATTTCCTTGATTTCTCCTGCGGAGTATTTGTTTCTTCCCATTAAAAAACTGATGTTATAATAATCTTATGAATAATTCTCTGCAAAATTACAGATAATCCTTGATAATGCCAAGTAATTATCTGGAAAAATGCGCTTATGGCATACGAAATCTGCCATCTTGTCATTTCTTTTATGCTCTTTTCTGACATTTCTCGCTCTTTTGTCAGTTGTGCCCCTTCTGTCTTTTCCTTGGCACACGCTTTGTTAACTATGTTTGCGTGACCGTTGGGGAGAGTTCCTGATAGATGCATATCTTCGGCAGACTTTCCGGAAACAGCGTTCACATGATAAACATTATTAATAACGATAAAAATAAAAAAAGATATAATCATGGGAAAAGTAATTGGAATTGACTTGGGTACCACAAACAGTTGTGTTGCCGTTTTCGAAGGTAGCGAACCAGTTGTAATCGCTAATAGTGAAGGTAAGCGTACTACTCCATCAGTAGTAGGTTTCGTTAAGGATGGTGATCGCAAGGTAGGTGATCCTGCTAAGCGTCAGGCCATCACAAACCCTAAGAACACTGTATATTCTATCAAGCGTTTCATGGGTGAGACATACGCTCAGAGCCAGAAAGAGGCTGAGGCAATGCCTTACACAGTAGTAAACGAGGGTGGTTATCCACGTGTTGAAATCGAGGGTCGCAAATATACTCCACAGGAGATTTCTGCAATGGTTCTTCAGAAGATGAAGAAGACCGCTGAGGATTATCTCGGACAGGAGGTTACAGATGCAGTTATTACAGTTCCTGCTTACTTCTCTGACTCACAGCGTCAGGCTACTAAGGAGGCTGGTCAGATTGCAGGCTTGAACGTTCAGCGTATTGTCAATGAGCCTACAGCTGCTGCTTTGGCTTATGGTGTTGACAAGGCTAACAAGGATATGAAGATCGCCGTATTCGACTTGGGTGGTGGTACATTCGATATCTCTATCTTGGAGTTCGGTGGCGGTGTATTCGAGGTACTTTCTACCAATGGTGATACTCACCTCGGTGGTGATGACTTCGACCAGGTAATCATCAACTGGTTGGCTGATGGCTTCAAGGCTGAGGAAGGCGTAGATCTCCGCAAGGACCCTATGGCTATGCAGCGTTTGAAGGAGGCTGCAGAGAAGGCTAAGATTGAGTTGTCAAGCTCTACAGCTACAGAAATCAACTTGCCTTACATCACAGCCGTTGACGGTATGCCTAAGCACTTGGTAAAGAGTTTGACTCGTGCACAGTTCGAGCAGTTGGCTCACAACTTGATTCAGGCTTGTCTCGTACCTTGCCAGAATGCTATTCGTGATGCTAAGCTCTCTACATCAGATATCGACGAGGTTATCTTGGTTGGTGGTTCAAGCCGTATCCCAGCCGTTCAGACACTCGTTAAGAACTACTTCGGCAAGGAGCCTTCTAAGGGTGTAAATCCTGATGAGGTTGTTGCAGTTGGTGCTGCTATTCAGGGTGCCATCTTGAATAAGGAAGAGGGTGTTGGCGACATCGTATTGCTCGATGTTACTCCATTGACTCTCGGTATCGAGACTATGGGTGGTGTGATGACTAAGCTCATCGATGCTAATACAACTATTCCTTGCAAGAAGAGCGAGGTGTTCTCTACTGCAGCTGATAACCAGACAGAGGTTACCATCCACGTATTGCAGGGTGAGCGCCCAATGGCAGCTCAGAACAAGAGTATCGGTCAGTTCAACTTGACAGGTATTGCTCCAGCTCGTCGTGGTGTTCCTCAGATTGAGGTTACCTTCGATATCGATGCCAATGGTATCTTGAACGTATCTGCTAAGGATAAGGCTACCGGTAAGGAGCAGAGCATCCGCATCGAGGCTTCATCTGGCTTGAGCGAGGATGAGATCAACCGCATGAAGGCTGAGGCAGAGCAGAACGCTGCTGCTGATAAGGCTGAGCGCGAGAAGATTGACAAGATGAACCAGGCAGACAGCATGATCTTCAGCACCGAGAACTTCCTGAAGGATAACGGTGATAAGATTCCAGCTGACAAGAAGCCAGGTGTCGAGCAGGCATTGCAGCAGTTGAAGGATGCTCACAAGGCTGGTGATGTTGCAGCTATCGATAGCGCAATCAACAACTTGAACACCGTAATGCAGGCTGCTTCTCAGCAGATGTATCAGGGTGGTCAGCAGGCTGGTCCTGGTGCACAGGGCGGTCAGCAGGCACAGGGCGGCAATGGTGGCGCTCAGGATGTTCAGGACGCTGACTTCGAGGAGGTTAAGTAATATCTCCTGCCGATGAGGAGCCTCTCATTGATGCTCCTCTCTCTCAAAAGAGAGTTGTTAAGTTAATATATAATTAAAGCACACAACTGAAATGGAAACGATTCGGTTGTGTGCTTTTTTTGTGTTATAGCTTTCTTATGAAAGTGCCATAAGTACATGAAGAAAAACTATGAAGAAACGAAAAAGAGGATGCGTCATGGACTAATGACACACCCTCTTTTAGAAAACTTTATTTCTCGTTTTTTGCAGCAAGGGCTTCACGAACCTTTGCCTCGATTTCTTCAGCCAATTCTGGATTGTCCTTCAATAAAGCCTTGGCTGCATCGCGACCCTGACCTAATTTGGAACCATCATAGCTGAACCAGCTACCACTCTTCTGGATGATGTTGTGCTCTACGCCCAAATCAATAATCTCGCCAATCTTGCTGATACCCTCACCAAAGGTAATCTCAAACTCAGCCTTGCGGAAAGGAGGAGCAACCTTGTTCTTCACCACTTTCACACGTACCAGATTGCCAAGAACATTTTCACCATCCTTGATGGCAGAAGCCTTGCGGATATCCAGACGTACAGAAGCATAGAATTTCAAGGCATTACCACCGGTAGTCGTCTCTGGGTTGCCAAACATGATACCAATCTTATCACGCAACTGGTTGATGAATATACAGGTGGTGTTTGTCTTGCTGATGGTAGAGGTGAGCTTGCGGAGAGCCTGGCTCATCAGACGAGCCTGAAGACCTACCACGTTGTCACCCATGTCACCCTCGATTTCCTTCTTTGGAGTCAGCGCTGCTACAGAGTCAATCACCAGAATGTCGATGGCAGAAGAACTGATCAGCTGGTCTGCAATCTGTAAAGCCTGCTCACCATTGTCTGGCTGTGAAATCCACAGATTGTCCACATCTACACCCAATTTGGCTGCGTAGAAACGGTCGAATGCGTGCTCTGCATCGATGAAAGCAGCGATACCGCCAGCTTTCTGTGCCTCTGCGATGGCATGAATGGCCAGAGTAGTCTTACCAGAAGATTCCGGACCATAGATTTCTATGATTCGTCCCTTAGGATAACCACCTACGCCAAGCGCATTGTCGAGTGCGATACTGCCGGTAGGAATCACCTCTATATTCTCGATTTGTTCATCACCTAATTTCATGATAGAGCCTTTGCCGAAGTCCTTTTCGATCTTCGCCATGGCAGCTTGAAGGGCCTTCAGTTTACCTTCATTAGGATTTAAAGTACCCTCCTTTATTTCTTCCTTTTTCGCCATTGTAATAATAGTTTTAAACTGTTATATTTTATATTTGTTTGAGGTTGCAATTAGTCGATTTCCAAATCACCATCAAAAACCTCGTGCCAAGGCAAACCTTGCTTGTTGAGTTGCTCCATGAATGGATCTGGGTCGAACTCCTCTACGTTCCATACACCTGGCTTCTTCCAGATGCCCTTGAGGAACATCATGGCACCAATCATAGCTGGTACACCAGTAGTATAGCTTACGCCCTGCATGCCAGTCTCGTTGTATGCCTCCTGGTGCTTGCAGTTGTTGTAAACATAGTATGTGCGCTCCTTACCATCCTTCTTGCCACGGATACGGCAACCGATAGAGGTCTCGCCGTCATAGTTCTCACCGAGATCCTGTGGGTTAGGCAATACGGCTTTCAGGAACTGCAATGGAACGATCTTCACCTTGGCAGTCTTGCCAGAGCCATCAGCCAATGGAGCCTCGTATTCAATCTCGTCGATACGGCTCATGCCGAGGTTCTGAATGCAGTCGAGATAGGTGAGATACTGCTGACCGAAAGTCATCCAGAAGCGTGCCTCCTTGATGGTAGGGTAGTTCTTTACCAGACTCTCCAACTCCTCGTGGTGCATCAGATAACTCTCGCGAGGACCGATGTTAGGGTAGGTGAGAGGTTTGTGGATAGACAGAGGGTCTGTTTCAATCCATTCACCATTCTTATACCAGAGTCCCTTCTGGGTAATTTCGCGGATGTTGATTTCAGGGTTGAAGTTGGTAGCGAAAGCCTTGTGGTGGTTACCAGCGTTGCAGTCCACGATGTCGAGCACCTCAATCTCATCGAAGTGATGTTTGGCAGCGTATGCGGTGAAGATACCGGAAACGCCTGGGTCGAAACCGCAACCGAGGATAGCGCAAAGACCAGCCTTCTCAAACTTGTCCTTGTATGCCCACTGCCATGAGTACTCGAAGTGAGCCTCGTCCTTAGGTTCGTAATTGGCAGTGTCCATGTAGTTGCAACCGCAAGCCAAACAAGCATCCATGATCGTAAGATCCTGATAAGGCAAAGCGAGGTTGATGACAAGCTCAGGCTTGTAGCTATTGAAGAGAGCCTTCAACTGCTCAACGTCGTCGGCATCCACCTCAGCCGTCTGAATATCCATCTTGTAACCCTTGGCGTGGATATCCTTTACCAACTTATCGCATTTTTCCTTGCGACGGCTAGCAATCATAAACTCGGTGAAAACGTCCTGGTTCTGGACGATTTTGAAGGCAGCCACGGTAGCAACGCCACCTGCGCCAATCATAAGTACTCTACTCATTTATATTTTATATATTTTAATGTTTATCGTCTGTTGTTTATTTTATTTCATTGGCAGAGATGCCCAAGGCACTCATCAGTGAATATCCGAGAATCTCCTGTCGGAAATTGCCGCCAGGCATTGGTTGCATGGCGAAGAGCGTGATGCGCTTGTCGTCATCCTCTACCTTTCTCAATATCTCTCGCAGGCGGTCGTAGGCATCTCCATCTTCCGAGTTGGGAATGATCATGACGCGCTTTACCTCCTTGGCATTGCAAACCGTGCGGGCAACATCCACGAGGAAATCATCCTTGCCCACCATCTTTTCCTCTGTAGGATAAGAAGATATGATAAACTCGCCCAACTTGCCGTCCTTGAAAGCCTGTGCGTTCAGATCTTTCTCATAATTGGAAGGGCGGAAGTTTTTCATTGCCATAGACTGCTTGTCGTGGATAAGCACTACTTGGGTTTCGTGCTCACCTTCTCTGAGACCGCCGTCAAGGGCAATACAGACTGCCCATTGAGCCATGTCGGCCGGTTGGATGCGACGGTTGATCATACGCTCGAAATTGACAGTCAGGTCGAAAGCCACTCTGTCAATGTAGTCAGCGTCAGCGATGATAACATTCTCGCTCCATTTTATATTGTTTGTATCTAATGAATTCATAGGTGCAAAAATACGATTTTTTTTCGTAACTTACCCCATTTTATGGATAAAATAATAAAAATGATATATTTTTTTCTTTTCTATGATGCAGATGCACTCTTTCCTCATGTGTGGATTTCCCTCTTTTTATGCGAAGCATTTCGCCAAATAATGTCCTGCGAGGACTGCTAAAAGTCCCAAAGCCAGACTTCCGAAGAGATAGAGCATCATATAGGTATAACTTCCATCCTTCATCAGTCCGTAACCTTCGTTCATGAAGGTAGAGAAGGTGGTAAAGCCTCCGCAAAAGCCTGTAGTGAGGAGCATTTTGATGGATGGGGATAAAAGACCTCCTCCATTCCAGTTCAATCCTGATAAAAAACCGATGATGAGGCATCCCAATACATTTACCGTCATCGTTCCGAAGGGGAATGCGATGAATGTATATGATTGCACCATCTTGGAAATCCAAAATCTCATGCCGCCTCCGAAGAAGCTGCCGATACTGACCAGTAATAATTCTTTCATTTCTATATTTTTGTGATTGCTGCATGGACAAGTTAGCAGAGCCTTTTCTGCCGGTGTCCGATTACTTATTGCAGTGCAAAATTACATGTTTTATTTCTCTTAGGCAAAAGATTTCTGGAAAAAATAAAATAGCATGCTTAATTTTTCCTCTTCCTTTTTCTTTTAATGGATATAAGGAGCAGGAAAGTAATCCCGGGATTGCTTTTCCTGGATAAAGGTTAGAATAAATAAAGAATTGTTGAACATTTTAAAATAATAGGAGAAAAAGTTATGAAACGAGTATTCAATCTTTTGGTCGTGGATGAGAGTGGCAGTATGAGCATTATCAAGCGTCATGCTTTGGTAGGAATCAATGAGACGCTGACTACGATTCAGAAAATGCAGGAGACGCATAAGAATCTGGAGCAGCGAGTTACGCTCATCACTTTTGACAGCACGCATACCAATGTGTTCTATGATAACGTGCGTGCCTCTAATGCCAATCCTTTGAAGGCAAAGGATTATAATCCTTGTGGTGCCACTCCTCTTTACGATGCCATCGGAATGGGTATCGCCAAGATCAATGCCTTGACCACCGAGGATGACAGTGTGTTGGTAACTATTATCACGGATGGTGAGGAGAACTGCAGTGAGGAGTATAGTCTGAAGATGATCAAGAATCTCATTGAGAAGTTGAAGAAGCAGAACTGGACTTTTACCTTCATCGGTACTGATGACCTTGATGTGGAGAATATTGCTCTTGATATGGGTATTGACAATCATCTCCAGTTCTCGGAAGATGAGGCTGGCACCAAGAAGATGTTTGCAAGAGAGAATAGGGCGAGAGAGCGCTATGTCAAGTGCTGTGCGATGGATTGCAAGATGGAAGCGGGCAGTTACTTTGAGGAGGAATAAAGAAAAAAAGAAGAAGTTGACGAAAAAATGAATGGTAAATGCTGATTATTCAGAAAGTTTTTGTACTTTTGCAATCAGAATGATTTCTCGCAAGAGTTTGACTTCTGTTTTTTTGATGGTTAAATTAGCGTTTGCTATTCGGTCATGCACATTGGAACGTAGGAAACTTCAATAAAAAGCAGGAATACCGACAGATAGTAAGCGTCCGCTATAGCGTGGGCGTTACTTGTCGTTTTCCTCAGCTTTTCCTACGGCTGCAATGTGGACAAGTTTCGTCCACGTGTTTTGTATCCGTAGGTGATGTAGAGAACGATGGCTTCGCAATTATAATCTATCGGATTCACTAATTTAATAACATTAAAAGCTTAGCTATCGGCATAACGGGCACAACTTATGAAAAAGTTACATTTTTCTTTAATGGCGATTCTTTTTGCCTTGTTTTCAATGGTGTCTTTCACCGCTTGTTCATCTGATGATGACGATGCTCCATCACAAGATGATATCAAGACTAATTGTATAGGAATGTGGCAGACGACTCACATTTCTGGCTGGGATTATGATGATACAGATGATGAGAATCTTATTAAGGTTGATCAGGATGTTCCTGAAGGGGATGCTGATGGAATCCTTTTCATGGTTGATGGAACCTACAACTGGTATAGGAATATTGGTGGTGAATGGCGATTTATCTATTCTTGCAAATATGAGGTTTCTGGCAATAAAATCATTCTGTATGACGACAGAGGTGATATAGATATAATTTATACTGTTGTTTCTTTCAAAAATGATACTGTTGTATTGGAGGTTACCTTAGATGAAGGACCTCAGTATAAGCAGAGAATTACCTGCAAGCGAGTAAACTAAATTATATAAGAATTTAAAAAAGCAGCATGATTTCACGTGCTGCTTTTTTTTGTTTTATATCAATCCTCTTTTCTCGAATTTTTCAATTATGGCTAATTCTCTTTTCCTGGATCTTCGCAAGTTGCTGCTCTCTTTTGAAACTGCCTTCTGGTGCAGAGAGTTGATCTGTGCCAACTTCTGCTCCCGCGAGTAAGGATGCAATAACATGGATTCTACCTCCTTCACAGCACCCATACTGTTCTGACGGTGAAAATCGTTTATATAAGATCTTTCCAGTACTGAATTGTTCTGCATAATCATCTAATTTTGCTAGACTTTTTTATTTTTCCATTCTTCTTTGACTAATTCAGCTAAATATCCATCGCTTCTGCAATGCATATCAGCAATGCCTTCGTTCATCATCTTATAAATAGAAGAAGCATAAAAGAAATCTAGAGCATCTTCCAATGTAATGCCTGTGTGCGCTGCAAAGATGGGTACAATGCGAGCATATTTCATTTGAAGTATTGTCTTGTTTGCTTCCATAAAAGATCTCCTTATATGATTTCGTCTGACTTGACAAAGTGCAGATGCTTGTTTAATATTTCTTGATTTAAAATACAGATCTGATGATTGGGATGGATGAATTTTAAGCGTCCAAGCGCTTCTTCTTTGCTGATATTACCCGAAAAATAAAGATCTACAGTATTAAATACTTTATCATCGGCAATGCCACCAGTAACCATATCATACTTACTTGATTGTTTTCCAAGTCGGCATAAAGCAACAAAATCTAACCACTCTTCATTGTAATCAATAAAGTTCTTTATCTTATATTCTCTGTCTAAGTTTTCATCTAAGATGTATTGGTTAAGATACGCTTTATCACCTTGAAAGAGGAATCGTTGGGCATACTTTTTCGCCTGTTCGACAAGAGAGGTTAGATAGAATCCTTTGCCGAAATCCAACAAATCACGAGAATGGTAAACATCTGGTAATTCTATGATGAATTTTGATGCGTGATAAACTTTCATTTCAATGCTCCTCGTTTCTTTAACAAGTTAATCAAATCGTCTATGATGTACTCCTTGCTGAAAGTATGGAGCACATCATAACAGGGTATCATATAGCCATTTAAGATATCTGTTGACCGTAACATCTTATATACCTTACTGGCACTCATGTTCAATCGGTCGGCTAAGTTGCCAACGCAATAGGTTACGAAATCCAATTGATATTCTTGCATAATCTTATTTTTTTTATATGTATGGGGCAAAGTTAAGACTTTTCTTCGTTAACACCAAATTATTCTTGCTTTATTTGGGATTTTTCTGCAAATTGTTTCCATATATCTTTCATGTCATCCGGCAGATAGCTCAAAGCCTTCTCTTTCATTTCTTGCGGAATACCGAAGCGGGCTTCGGCGATGCTGCCAACGATGGCTCCGATGGTATCGCTATCGCCGCCATGAGATATAGCGAGGCGAATGGCATCCTCGAAAGATGAGGCTTGCGAGAGGAGATAGAAGGATAAGGGCACGGCATCCATACAGGTCTCATCGAACTTGCCCTTTGGATAAACTCGTGTGTCGAAATCCTCGTAATAGCTGCGGGCGATGGACATGAACCCCTGTATTGTTTCATTTTCATCCTTCGCATTCTCATTTTTCAATCCCTTCGTTTCCTCATTCTCAGAATCCTTAGATTCCTCTGAGAATTTGCTCTTGCGGAAATACCAGATGGCATGAGCTACAGCTTTGGCTCCCTTGATTCCTTCGGGATGATTATGAGTAGGAAGAGCCGTTTTCTCTGCTTCTTCCAACACCTGCGATAGATCATCGAATAGCCATGCCACCGGCGATACTCGCATCGCCGAACCATTGCCAAAGCTATTATATGGCTGCGGATTAAGAGAGCAAATCCATGCTGCGAATCTTCCGCCATACGCTCCTTTTGGAGAAGGATAGCGGCGGCACCAATCCAGCAGGCTTTCCTGATAGTTTCGCCCGTTCAGTATCGCATCGGCAATCGCCACCGTGCAAATGGTGTCATCGGTGAAGTCGCATCCCCCACCGAACATCTCGAAATCATAATCAAACGTATTGTTGAACTCATATTTTGAGCCAGCAATATCTCCTATAATTGCTCCTAGCATAAGCTGTAGTCATTTAATCCGTCATGTAATACCATCCGAGTCCTGGGTATTTATCACCAAATTTGCCAATGTTTATATCACCCATGAAATACATTTCACTTTCCGTAAAACCACTAAAAGTACCATTTTTTATAGCCTCTTCTTCGTTTTCAAAACGATTCATTAGCTCGTCAAATCTTTTTCTGTCCTCTTCAGTAAATCCTCTTATTTCATCCGATTCTTCCACATTCCAAGTTATGCAATTCAAAGCACCTCCTTGCTTGATTATTTCTTCGCAATTAAATTGGTGGATGTCACAGGATGGATAATAGCCTTGTATCTGCTTGAGGGCTTGGTCATCTTCTTCGATGTTGATTGCAGGTAAGATGATAGTATTTCCAACTTGCAAAAAATTGATATAAGCCCAATTACGCTTGTCTGGCTTTTTTACATCATAATGCAACATCTCTACATGAACATGTTTGCTCAGTCTTCTTTCTACTTCTGTAGCAAAGTCTTTGTCGTAATCCACGTAATTTGTCAGGAGAACATTTTCAGAATCAATGGGTCTGACAATTCCATCCGCATGTCCGTATTTCTCGCACTTATCCCAAGGAATCATAATGACCTTGCATTGGAATAGGTTCTCGAGTTCCGTATGTATCTCTGATGGATTGTAGTTCGGATTCTCGTGGTATACTTTTTCTGTCATGATGACGAAATCGGCTCCCTTTACTACATTGCCGCCATCTATAACTAAGTCCGTCTTCTTGCTTGGAAAAAGATACATCGACTTACACGCTTTGTCAGGATTTGTAATGTATTTTTTATCTGACTCTCTTTTGGTAAGATAGTCAGGGTAATAGCGATATTGCACGAATTCATCTGTTTCTATCTGGATAGGCATATAGTCGCGGCACCAAATGTCGGCAGTGTTTCCGATAAATCTCCACTTAATATCATTCTCGTTCAAGCAAGCTGTGAACTTGTCGAAGAATTTGGGATAGCTTTTCTTCAACCATGTGGAAAGAAAAACAACATATGTTCTGTCATCTGTAATCATATTGTAAATCTATAGTTTGCTGTTAAGTACTTATTAAATTCTATAACTAATTCATCTTGTGTGCTACCAGAATCGTTGTCGCAATAATTGTTGGCTAAAATTGAGGCAACTTTATCTTTTGTCGTTTTTGAGGCAGACTTTAAGTTTACCCGATGGCTGCTTTTGATATGAGATGTGTCATTGTGTTTTTCCAAAATTATTCTTGGAAAGTCGTCGGGATTGCCAAATGCATCAAACTTGTCGAAGAGTTCTTCGCAAACTTTCATAGGTCCGTTTAGTTTGTACTTCTCTTCTTGATGGTCTGAAAAACAGTCTATATGCTTTATGCCACGGATAAGTATGCCACCAAAAGCGGAATCACTTGTCAAACACGGCATCAGTTTACCAGTTGAAGCCTTTTCTCTCATGGGCACATTGCTTTCAAAAGAAAGGTCTACACCGCTTGAGTGAAAGAACCATTCTCCTGCTTTGCTATTGCGTGGATAGGTTATAATATCTTGATGGGTAGGGCAATAGAAGTAAAATTCGATGTCTGTTAGTCTGTACTTCTTATTGCCTTTCAGAATAGCTACATCGTGAAGAAGAATACTTGCCAAATGTTGAAACTTCTTTTCGATACAGTTGCCATCTAATAGCCATTTTTGCTGTAACAGATTTCTTAAATCATTTATGCTATTTGTTTCTTTCATGCTTATTATTTAATTTGAAGTTTGTCTGAAAACTTTTTTATTGTTAATAGTACGGCTATTCTATCACCTCCCAGAAACTCTCCGGAAGGCTGATGTTCTTCATCCTTTTTGCACTCTCAAACAATGGGGCGATGTCTTCGGCTTCGAAGCCGGCGATGCCGCAACCTATTGGGGTTACCAGGAAATGTAGCTCTTGATGATGCTTGGCATAGGCGATGAATTCCTCCACGTATGGACGGATGGTTTCCACGCCGCCCTGCATCGTAGGGATGGCATAACTCTGGCCCTGCAAGCCTACACCCTTGCCCATGACGGCACCGAAATGTAATCGGGCTATGCGGGCAGCACCACCGCCATGCATGCCAGCCAGATTGCTGCCAAAAACAAATATCTCGTTCTCTTTCAAAGAATCAATCCAGCGAGGAGTGATTCTTCCCTTCTTCATATCTTCCATATTCTTCTTATTATTAAATATGTTATTGCTAATATCAGCCGATTCCTCGCAGCACATTCTCGAAGTCATCATGCTCGGCATCGACATCTTAGGAGCACTTGAAACGGATGCGTCTTCGTCGCCGAACGACAGATAGCTTCCGTATTCCGATGCATCGAAGTATCTCTTGAAATAAGGAATCACCACATCATGCATCATCTTCTGGCATCGCTGGGTGACGGCGGAGGCGGTCATGCCCAACTGCATGGCTACGTCCTTGCCCTTGAATCCCTCGATATAGAGCATCTTCAGGATGATGCTGTTCTTGCTGTCCCTGCCATAATAAAGATTGCCGATCTCTTCTATCGTTTGATAAAGTTCATGCTCAAACTGGTTGTCGCTTATATCAAACTTCATCTTCCGGCTCTCCTGTCTGGTCTCGAAACTCTCAAATCGATGTTCCTTCTTCACTTCCTTCAATTTATCCAGCAAGAGGAATCGGAAACCATTCACCATCCAGGTTTTGAGCGACATGCTTGGCTTCCTGTCCTCCAAAGGCTTGAAGTCATGCTCGCAGAGATAGAGATAGTATTCGTGAGCTAATGAATAAAAGTCCATGCCCGGTTTTGATTGCAGGTCGTAACGCTTGTCGTAGATGCAATAAGCCACCCGGCAGTATCCGTAGTAATACTCCCTTACTATTCTGGCATTGGCATCCTTGAAGCCCTGCAGAATCTCATCATCCGACAAGCTTTCCAATGTCTTCTTCTTTGAAAAATCAGTGTCTGAAAAAATCTTTTCTTTCTTCATATCGATATATCTTTTGGATATCCGCAATTCGATTGCAAATATATACTTTTTCTCTGAGAAACCGGAGGAATAGCTCCTTTTTTCTCTTCTATATTCTATTAAAAGAAGAAAATGATGCAAAAATTAAGCGGGTATCGAAAAAAAAGTATCCCGCCTTTTTACTTTTCCCATGTAGAATGGTCATATAATCGTAACGTTCATGAAAATAAACGAATATGAGTATAAATGACAATGGCATTGTGGAAGCGCTGAAGGAAAATCCACAGAACGGATTTCGGATGCTGATGGCGAAATATCAGGAAAGCGTATATTGGCATATTCGCCGACTGGTGGTTTCGCACGATGATGCACAGGATGCCTCGCAGGAAACCTTCGTGAGAATCTATCGCTCGTTCGGCAACTATCGGGGCGATTGCTCTCTGAGAAGCTGGATTTATCGCATAGCCACGAATGAGGCTCTTAGGATTATCAGCAAACGGAGACAGGAAGTTGTTTCCATAGAATCGGAAGCCACAGGTGTCAACCTGATTCAAGGCGATAATTATATCGACTTTGATGATAAGGTGGCGGTGAAACTGCAGAAGGCTATTCTTTTGCTTCCGCCCAAGCAGCAGTTGGCATTCAACCTTCGATATTACGAAGAACTCGGGTTTGATGAGATTGCCAAGATTGCGGATTCCACGCCAACAAGTATCAAGGCAAGTTATCATGTTGCCAAAGAGAAAATTATTAAATACATGAATTCGAACGATTAAGTGAGAGTTCTGGCAGTTATTAATTGGATATTTAAAATGGAAAAGAAAATGGATGCAAAGTTTAATTTCAATAAAACAGAGAAATTTGATTTCGATAAGGTGGGTAAGCGAATGCCTTACTCTACTCCCGAAGGTTTCTTCAAGGAAATGGAAGCTAACATTCTGGAGGCGGTGAAGAATGATACTCCTAAACCGAACAAGATAGAACGGAAGAAGCGGCCTCTGATGAGGGTGATGTGGACGGCTGTATTGGCAGTGGCAGCATCTGTGGCTGTACTCCTGGTACTCCATATCGACTTCTCTGCGCCTCATCCTTCTCATCCATCTCAGACAGAACAAGAACTCCAGGCGGTGGATCAGGCTTTTGCCCAGCTGTCAGCTGCCGATCAGGCATATCTTTTAGATGTTTACCAGGAGGATGTTTTTCTGAATAATTAAATATGTCTCTCAAATAATATCAGGATTCTCTTTCATTCAATGGATAGATGTTTCCTGTTTTCTAAAAAAAACAGATTCAATATAATTTAAAAAGATTAAGTATGAAAAGAATTGTAAGTATTTTGATGATGATGGTCGCTATTATGACTATTACAGCCGGTGCTTTTGCACAGACTCCTAATCAGAAACAGCGCATTTCGCGCGAACAGTTGGCTGAAAAGCAAGCGCAGCATATTGCGCACGACTTGGCTTTCGATGAGAAGACCACAGCTCGTTTTATCGAAACCTATACTGCGTGTCAGAAGGAAATCTGGGCGCTGGGTCCTCGTATTCGCCGCAATCAGAAAGGTTCTGAGGCACAGAGTGAACAGAATATAAAGCGTCGTTTTGAGATGAGCGAGAAGATTCTCGACATCCGTCAGAAGTATTACAAGAAGTATTCTCAGTTCCTGACCCAACAGCAGATACAGAGGGTCTATGAGATTGAGAAAAATATGATGAGGCGCTTTGCTCAGCATGCCAAGGGTGCCAAGAGACAGCCGGGTAAGCGTATTCCTCGTGCTCAAAAACAGTAAAGAAAGGTTGTTAATACAAAAGTAGTTCAAGTAAATAAGCTGGTACTCGAGAGAGTGTCAGCCTATTTCGCATGGCGGCTTTCCCATGCCAGTATCAGTCCTACGACTCCCGAGTAACTCTTTCTTCCTTCCGCCACATGATTGCCCCGCAGGTAAAGATCGAAGATGAAATCCTGGGCTGCATCGAGTGCCTTGCATCGCTTGCTGATCCAATACTGGCGGTCGCTTCTTGCCAACTGGATAATCCCCGGGCTGATGTATTTCAGGAATTTCTCTCCTTCTTTCTCGCCTAAAATATCGAAGACATTGCGCAGGACGTGGAAGAAGATGTGGTAATAACCGCTGAACTTCACTGCTTTGTCGGATGAGGCTGTGCATACGATGTAACTGTAGAAGTTTGCCTCACCCTCGTTGCCAATACCGAGTAAGTGGGCAAACTCGTGGGCATAGATGGCAGGATAGTCGTGCGGACGGATGTCGCCATTGAGGGTGAACTCGCAGAAGAATGGCCCCATGCTGCCCGTTACGCCCGACATCGAACTCAGTGGAGTGAAGAGCATAGTCTTGGCATGAGGATGCTGGTTGAAGGGAGTATTGATTCCTTCCTTGGCTCCGATTTCGTTGTAACCTTTCAGAACTGCATCCCGCACCCGATTCTTCAATCCTTCATCCACCATACCATTGAATTGACTTTCCCTTTGGTCGTCGAACGCTGTTTCTTCACTCTTCACTCTTCGTTCTTCACTTAAATAGTTGATGCTGTCAGCATATCTGTAGGCGAACTCCCGAAATTTGGCTTCAGATACTTCCACAGGCTTCATGCCCGTTCTGCAGTAGATATTCGGCTGCGAGTAGTTCAGTCCCCAGGCTATATAAAACCAGGCATATACCCACAGCAGATATTCGGCTACTCTTCCGAAAACTACCTTCTTCTTGGGATAGCAGCCTCTCTTTGCTGCAAGAAAAAAGAACCGCTTGGCCAGTTGTTTCCTCCATTTTATTTCGTAGATGGGATAGAAAATGACCCAGACTATGCTGAGAGCGATGAAAATATCGCCAACGGCAAAGGGGAAAAGTCCGGAGATGGGAGAGAGAAGAGAGCCGATTATCGGATAGATACGGGTGGTGTAGATGAATCCCCATAAAGGAATCAACTTCGTAAGGGTGATGAGGCTGAGCAATACCAGCAATACCCAGTGGCGCCACTTCAGTCGGCTGATATGTAGTGAGTTGAGTCGTATCATGTAGCTGATTTTTGTTTTTTTCTGCAAAGTTACAAAAGTATTCGGAATCCTTGACATAACTTGCTTGTTTTTTTCGTAAATTTGCAAACGTAGAACAGATTATTAACTTAAAGAAATGGGAGGGCCGATTATGAAACGAACATTAGAAGCATTCGAGGCCAACAACCTTGAGTTTGAGAACGTCTATAATGAGGACGATGAGCGCAGAGAATATAATTCAATATGGTACACCTAAGCAGGTCCCTGCTTACTTGTAAGAAAGTATTGGATTATCAATGATAGGATAATAGATTTGAAAGAAAGACTATGTTGAAGTTGAGACTTGCACCAACTGATACATAGTCTTTTTCTTTTTCCTATTTTCCCCCTTCTGCTTTTTCATTTGTTGAGGCTTCTTTCTTCCGCTTCCTCTTTCCCCATTTCTTTATTTCTCAAAGTGCTGGTAATCCTTGCTGTATTTCCAGTCGCCACCCCATCTGAATCCTTTTTGCTTGAAGAGGCGGTAGCAGAGGTCGCCTTTCCGAATCATGTACACATGTTTCTTGCTGCGGTCGAGATAGGGACGGGCTGTAGCAGGTTCTACCACTTCCTTGCCGTTTTTGAGTCGTTTGTGGTAAGGATTGTAGAGCGTGTTGATATCAATAGCAAGTCCCCTGCCGTGCTTTGAAACGGTGTGGGTATGTGAGATGAATCGGAAATTGAAACTGGAGGAGTTGTTATCCCGCATCGCCCGTTCGTCATCAGCATCCCAATAGTCGATGAGCCGCATCCGTTCTATCGGATATTTGGCATCATAGAGTTTGCGGAGGATGTCAAGCACGTCGGCTGCTATCGTTCTGTTTACCACCATCTCTCCCACGATGTTTCTGCCGTCCTTATCCACATGGAGGCATCTCAAATATCGCAGTTCACTTCTTGCCACGCTACAATTCTTCTTGTATGTCTTTCCCTGCATCAACTGGAATATTTTGTCAGGTATAGGAGAAACAGAGAAGAAATGCGCCTCGCTCAGTTTCCTAATGGTTGCCGCAGAAACGGTTTCCCCCGGATTTTGAGCCTTCAGTGAGAGGCAGGATAACAGGAGGAGTAGAAGACATATTTCAGCCGATAAAATGTTCTTTTTCGTTTTCTTCATTCTGAGTTCGTTTTGAAAGTTAATATTTCCAATCCTTCGATTGATGGCGCAAAGTTACACATATTTTCCGAGTTACTTATCCCTTTTGATGCTTTTCTATCCCTTTTGATGCTTTTCTATGCTTTTCTATCCCTTTTGATGCTTTTCTATCCCTTTTGATGCTTTTCTCCCAAAGAAGTGTGTTTGG
>NZ_QTXV01000014.1:27556-68024 GCF_003461825.1 Prevotella sp. AM42-24
CCCAAAGAAGTGTGTTTGGAAACAAGTCATTTGGTACCAGTAAATAAGTCATTTAGGACCAGTAAACAAGTCATTTAAGACCTGCAAACAAGTCATTTAGGACCAGTAAACAAGTCATTTGGCACCAGTAAACAAGTCATTTAGGACTCGTAAACAAGTCATTTCGCTCCTGCAAATAGGTTATTTCTGGAAAGCATAAAGTTTTACAAGATTTTCAAAAGGTGACGGTGACACCTATTTTTCATCTTTTTTTTTATGCATTGGAGACACTACCCTCCAATTTGGATGTCTCCCTCTGATTATCAATCTTTTATCTATTTTCGCGCGGTAAGTCATAAAAAAAAGAGTATATAAAAGTGTCACCTGTCACCGTTTTCTGCCGAGCCTTTTATTGGAGCCAGTTTGTTGGGTGACACCTGTGACACGAGTTTTTTGTTTTTTTGTGGAGGGGTCTGTCACCCCTGTCACCCATCGGTATTGCGAAAAAAATGGATATTTGTTTCTCCTTCCATCAACAATTTGCTTATTTTAGATAAAAAATCCAATCCGTTCCTCCCTGCTTTTCATTTTCTTTTTGTAATTTTGCACCCCGAAAAAATAAGATTGATTTGATATAAAAGGATAATACACAGAGAATAATGAAAAAAGGATTGTTTGCACTCGCCTTGGGTACTTTCACCCTCGGAATGGCGGAATTTATTATCGAGGGAATTCTCACAGATGTGGCACACAACATGAATGTGAGCATCCCGCAAGTGGGTCATCTCATCTCCATTTATGCCCTGGGCGTTTGTGCCGGAGCCTTCTCCCTGATACTGATGCACAAGTATCGCCCTAAGAATATCCTGCTTTTTCTTACGTCGTTGGTGGTGATAGGAGCCATTATTGCCACTGTTGCCCCTAACTACTGGCTGTTGCTCTGCGCCCGCTTTATCCAGGGTTTGCCACATGGTGCTTACTTCGGAACGGCAACGATCGTGGCTGTGAAAATGGCCAAGGAAGGCAAGGAAACCAAGGCGGTGGCAATGATGTGCGCCGGAATGCCTTTCGCCAACCTGATGGGTGTTCCGCTCGGTACATTTCTCAGTCATACGATGTCCTGGCGAGTTCCTTTCCTGATGTCTGTGATATTGGGACTGATCACTCTGTATATGATCTATCGCTGGGTACCTAATGTAGAGGCATTGCCCAATAAGGGAATGAAAGCACAGTTCAAGTTCATGCGCCATCTGGCTCCCTGGCTCATCATCGCAGCCACTTTCTTAGGCAATGGCGGCATACTCTGCTGGTTCAGTTACATCTCGCCTTTATTGCAGTGGAACGGCGGGTTCAGTGCTGCCAGCATTTCTGCACTGATGATTCTTGCAGGATTGGGTATGGTGGTAGGCAATCAGGTGAGTGCCTTGCTTGCCGATAGGTTTAAGCCAGGACGTTTTACCTGTTATCTCCAGTTCTTGGCAGCTGCAGCCCTGCTTGCCACTTTCTTCCTTTCCCACATAGGATGGGTTTCGGCTGCCATGATGTTCATCTGCTGTGCCTGTCTTTTCGGAATCGGTTCGCCAGAACAGTTCCTGATAGTCAAGCATAGCGAGGGTGGCGAGATGCTCGGAGGCTGCTGCATTCAGGCGGCATTCAATTTGGGAAATGCGCTTGGTGCTTTCTTCGGAGGAATACCTGTGGCAATGGGATTGGGTTATCATTTCCCTGCTCTTATCGGTGTACCTATGGCTTTGATGGGAGCCGTCTGCCTGCTGGTCTTCCACAAAAAGTATGAATAAACATAAAAAGAGGGTGTGTCATGGATTTGCGACACACCCTCTTTTTATGTTTGCTCTTGTGTAAAATTATTCCTTGTTTTTTGATTTCTTCTTCTTTCTTCGATGTAAAATAATATATCCGGATATTAGCACTAAGGAAATCAGCAGTCCGGAGATAAAGACGAAGAGGTCGGAAAGCGGACCTAAGAGGGGAGAATAGCATCTGCCCACATGCAGTTCGAGGGCTACATTCCAGAGAGAAAGGGGAGTGCGGGATAGTAATTCAGGCGTGGAAACAGGAATGTCTGCGCCCTTGCTGTAATCGAAAACTACCGCTCTGCCACCGAAGAAATCCTTGGAGAAACCGCTGGTCAGTGTACTGGAAATCGGAATCATCGAATTGTCATGATGAGGCTTTCCAGTGGAGTAGTCCAGGATAAGTTCCTGCTCCGGATACCAGCGGAACAAACCGCTGAATGATCCTATCAGCCAACCACCCTTGCCGTCGCTTTCAAATACGTTTACTCCCATCGGACTCACCTTTGGAGTCTGGTTTTTGTCGAGCAGTCGTGGCTTCTGACTGAAGGATTTATCTACATAGAGAAAACCCTCAGAGGTAGATACAAGCCAGTTGTTCTCAGCCGCATTCCATCGGATGGCACGGAGCTTGTCGTGCCATACATTGCCGTCTTTTATCTTCTGCTCAGTCTTGTTGAGAGCCAGTGGAATCATCAATGGTGGGCGCAGGCACATACCGGTAATCGCCAGCCAAAGGGTGAGGATGATGGTGGTATAACCTATCTTGTTGTGCCATTTCGCATTCCACACCATCCGCTTGCCGAGAACCTTCATCCTTTCCTTGATTTTTGTAGGATTCAGTTCGCTTTCCTTCAGTTTCTTATCCTGCAGTCCGTTTGTCAGCAAACGTTTTTGTCTGCGGATGCGATAGGGTAAAATAAAGAGGATGATACCCGTTAGCGATAGGATGATGAGTACGATGGCGATGGCATCTACCACCAGTCTGCCCGTAAGTCCGAAGAAGGCTCCGCTATGCAAAGCCCAGACAGTCTTGAATAATGATTCCGTTGGAATAAAACCATCTGGTTGGGCAATAATACTTCTTTTTGTGTAAAAACTATTTTCAGAATGTGCGGATTGTATTTTTGTGAAACTGTCCGATTTTTTATGGGTCGTAATTTCGTAAATGGCAGAACGGCTCAGGGCTATAACATTCATGCTATCTGGAGTAAGTGTGATGTCTGCCATCCTTTCATGATGATTAGGGAGAGGGAACTTGATCCATCTTCCTCCAAGGGCATTCTTTCCTTTCTCATTCTTCCCATGAACATCATTCCTCTTCGCCTTGTCAGCTTCGAAATAATAAACGTCCCGAAGGGCAGCGCACCAGATTCTTCCATCTTTGGTACAGACCAGATGGCGGATGTTTCGCTCATCTATCTGTTTTGGAAGTCCTCTGTTGAAATCCTCCCAGTTTTGCATTTTGCTGTCTGTAAGCCATACGCCTGCATAACCATACGCCAGGATGCCCAGAGGCGATGGGGTAGAGCCTTTGATGATACCATTGTTGAAGTTGCGGATATGATAGGCAGGAGGCAGTAAACTTCTGCTCACGGCACAGTCTGCAAATAGTTGGCGGTGGTTCAGGATAATGCCTGAAACGCAGAATACCAGCATGAATACGGACAGTACGAGTCCAAACCAGCGGTGGTATTTCTTCCATGTAAAGTGCTTGTTCATTCTATTGTTCATTATCTTTTGTATTTCGGGGTGCAAAGGTACTGATAACCCCCGATTCGTGCAATACCTAAAAATAATGATTTCAAGCCCTGCGCCGTATATTTATTCTGTGAGATGGATGGAAATCTTTTTCTGCCGTCATCGTAAGAAGCCAAAGATAACTTGGATGAATCCACCAATAAAGCAGATGTGGTTCCTCACTCGCCATTTCTATGATATGTCTAATATGATGTCAAGAAATGAAGGTGTATGATTGTCAAATGGTTGGGTAAAGTTGTAACTTTGGATATTTTGACCGTGTTTTCAGTATATGGTTATTTTTATTGTCTATTTTGTAGCATCATACATAGACAAATGAAAAGAGATAGCCACCAAGGCGTGGGCGTAAGGTAGAGTTTATGTTGAACCGTAAAGTACTTGCTCCATAATTTGTTGGTTATACTACAAAATTATGGGGCAAGTATGTGAGACGAGAAGACGCTTATTCTACTAATGTTTTTCTAATCATTCCGTTGGAAAATACAATAATATTGAAACCTTGTTGAAACTGTTCAATTTTTCGACCATTAATATCATAGATAGAGATTACTTTTACAGTATCATCAGTTTCTATGTCTGTTACACTAGTGACATTAGTTGGCGTGAACTCTATCCAGTCTCCATAAGACATTGATCCATTTACGTTTTTAAAGTATGCTCTAACTTTATAATGCGTATAATTATTAACATCAGAGGTTTCTGCATGGAATTTGTAGCCATCTTTTATAGCAATTAAAAATTTAGAAGGGATTATATTTGGGGATAGAACTTCTCTGTATTCAAAACCAACTTCTCCTAACTGAATTTTGCCATTAGATTCACCATTAAAAACAATCTTATCAGACAATAAAGGAGTTAAAGTGAAAATACCAACTTTGTCTAATTTTACAGTTAAAATTGATGAATACACGTATGAATTATTATATATTATATAGGCTCTAATCTCATATTCGGCATTGCTATCTAAGTCATTGAGTGTGATAGAGAAATCTCCATTCGTAAGTGATGTAGTATGTCTATTTATATATTGAGAAGTGCCTTTTTTACGGTATTCTATTTTTACATCAGCACTTATTGGGATATTAATATGCCCATCCAATTTTAAACTGTTAACCTTTGAATCGAAATTATCTAAAGAGATGATTAATGGTGGAGTTGTAAAACTCTGCTCTGGACCGTATATATTTTTACCAGATTTTGTTACGACAAATGCTTGATAAAAATATATTGTTGAAGGATTCAACCCCTCTAATTTAATTGAAAAATCAGAACCTTCAGTATAAATCACATTATAATTTTGGTCTTGACTTTCTTTCCATAAGAAACCTTGAGACAAAATGGGCGTGGATCCGATACTGATTTTCCCGTTAAGTTTTGCCGATAGAGGAGTAATGTCAGAGGGAAGAAGAGTTTCCACTGATAATGAGCTTGTCTGAATCAACTCATATTTTGAATATATTGTAGAATAACTTGTTTTTATATAGGCTCGTATTTTATATTCTGTTGACGAACTTAAACCTGTTATTTCAGAGGAGAATTCATTTGGAACTGTAATTCTATGTACTGTGGATTCGTTCGACATACTATACTCAAACCCCTTCTCTATGATTGCGCCAGATGTTAACCCATTAGGTGTTGCTTCAACAAATATAGAATTTTGAGATAATGGTTGTCCTACAATTCCTATATTAATGTTATTGAGCAAAAATGATTCATTATTCCTAAACCCTGCCGTATTGCCCCAACAAGAAACATATGGAGACTTAATATTGGAAGTGTTTGAATTTAATAGTCCAGTAAAATCAAATGTTTTATTAGATAACTGATCAGGCGAAAGTATCAATCCATTCTTTGAAATTGATGGTGCTGTAATGCTACTTGCAGAAGAATAATACGAGTTTATACATGCACCTTTGGGACATATACCATCGGCATGTGCATTAGAACCTGGCGTTGCTCCAAGTTTGTAGGAAGTTGAGGTGATATTGGCAAAATTAACGACGTTTTGTATTTCATTGGTATTAGAGCCACAAATACCTCCAGCCCAAGCAGATGGAAAACTTCCTCCACTATTCCAATGAGAAGAATCGTATGCAACTCGTGCATAAACAGAACCATAATTTATACAGTTTGCAACAACCCCCTCATTTGAACCAACTATACCTCCAGCATATGCTTTAGGGTATCTGCTATAATGAGAAGGTAAACTTTCCACAGCACCATTATGTAAACAATTTATGATTGTTCCATAGTTGCATGCAGCGATTCCTCCCGCAAAGTAATCATCAAAAGTCGCAGAAGTAGAACCGTTATAATTGGCTACAATGTTTCCTATAACCTCGCAATCATGAATAATTCCATAATTAAAGCAAGAGATTCCTCCTGCATAACCTTGTCCGTATTCATTAGTTACAGTTAATGAAATGTTATCAAACTTAACATTGTGAATAATGCCTGTTTCTCCAATAGTTCGAATAACAGCGGCATAGAATGTGCCAACATTAGTAGACGAATTTTTACAATGTATATTAGAGATACAATAACCATTCCCATTTAACTCACCTGCAAAATTATTACAATATACCCAATCATACTTACCCATATCTATATCTGATGTAAGATTGATTGTTTTCCCTTGAAATGATGTGTTATTATTGGATAGGTAAATGAATCCAGCAAACTGTTCTGGAGTATGTAGATTAAATGTAGTAGATAAATCATTATACCAAGAGGTATCAAATTTACCAGGGTCTGTCCAAGAATTTGCAAATAATAATTTGGCAAATAATGTGAAAATCAATAAAGCTAAAAACCTCATAATCATAAATTAAATAGTGAATCCCTCGTATGTTGCGGGGTGGAAAATCTTAGTCATATTTTTTGTATGCTCCTTTTTGTTAGAGATTGAAGCAATCTGTACTACTATAGCAATCATTAGAATAGCCTTTGAAATATACTGTTCCACAACCAGAACAACGTAAGTTATAGCTTGAGCTACATCCTATTTCTACTGCATTGTTTGCAGCATTAGCTAAACTATGGGCACAGGTAAACACTACAGCTTCTAAAATTGGTAAATCTCCCTTAGACACCTTCTTGAAAAGTTCTCTTTTAGACTGGAGTTCTTCATTCTTTCCATTCTTTTTCATAATAAATTAAATTAAATTAAACAATATGCCTTTCGGCGTTATTTGACAATCTCAATAAATTCTGTAGGTACATAAGCCGTTGCCACCAAACATAGACCTGATATTTCCACAACGACACGTTGTTGACCTGCAATGCGCGCAACTTTTCCTGTAACACCTTCAAATTCTCCGTCTATCACCTTAACAATATCACCACTTTTGTAATGACATTGCTCTGATGACACTATTCGTACATGTTCATTACTGGTACTTGTTGCTTTTATAAAGTTTGTCATTGCAGTAAATGGAATAGTTAGAGGAGGATGTTTACCATTTTCCTCCAATGGTTTTGTCTTATCAAGATAAAATTTTAATATAGATGTTTCATCTCCCTTTTTCTTGATAATGGAGTTTACTGCTTCCCTTGTAGTATATACAAAAATAAGATTGGGAAGAAGAGGCTGTAAAATTCGCTTCTTCTTCCCAATCTCTTTCTTTATAACATAATGCATAGGCATATATGACTGAACGTCAGAGGTTGATATGATGCCATATGCTTTCTGTGTTCTGTTGTATGTAACTCGCAACACGAACCATTCGTGATTTTCCTTTTGTGCATAGCCCGAGGACACCCCTGTATGTGAGCGTTGTGCTTCGGGGAGGACATTGGAGGTAAGTCCAACGTAAGGAGATCTGCTTCGACCTCGATGGGTATGCGCATTAATCAATGCGTTCATATCGTTTCTATGTCTTGCATTAAATTAGCAACTATTTGACACAAAAAAAGCGTGGAATCGTCCTGTTGTCTATTCCACGAGTCGAGGCTCTTGCATTGCCTATTGTTGTCGAACAGACAACGTTAGAGCCCACGCCGATATGAAAACCAGTACCGTTAAAGACCTTTATAACCATTTGATAGCATCCAAAAGGATACAATCTGTGCTTACAAGGTTTCCACGGGATGGATATAATCACACCCGGGACATCTACCGTTGACCATATTCGAGACAACAATTATGAATTTGCAAGATTCGACTCGTCTCAAACACAGCGTCAGATAAACGCCTTTTATATGTCTTGACTCTCTTCCCACCCATTGCCCGCTTATTACCGAGAAAGTTGTTTGGACTTCTCAGCTTTCAGCTCGGCGTTGGCTGTCTGCTTATCGACATTGAGTAAACTCAAATTGATGTACAGATTCGAGAATCACTGCAAAAATAACAAAATTTCTTCAAACGAGCAAGATTTACTTGTTTTTTCTATCAATACTGTTCGTTTTTAACATTTGAATGACAATTATAGCTATATATAAAAGTTGCAGTATTGTAAATAGAGATAGCTTTGAAACAATAGTTGCTATAGAAATGACAATAGGAGCAAGAACGTTTGTTGTCTTGCTCCTATAACTTTCTATCTAAAGATTTATTAATGTGTTCTATGTTATATCAATTAGTTCGCCAAGGCGAACCTATTTTAAACTACATATATAATAAGGTGCATTTACCCTCTATCGATTCGTTCCACTAATTCATCTGGTGTAAGTATCTCCATCTTAGAGAAACCAAACCACTTTTTACCCAAGTCTTTGATGGATGCTCCAATATGATATACATCATCGTCTATACAAAGGAAGCGGTCATGCGATAATCGGAATGTTTCAACATCAATCGGTGCATATTGAGCATTATGACGGTCTATGTCGAGTTGGAGCTGACGGCTTATCTGTTGTGTATAGATGACTGCAGACACTCCATTTTCTCTTTTGTCAAGTAATGTCAATACTGTATCATCCACATAGTTGTCGATAAGGATAATACGTTTCTTCGCACTTTTAATCAAGTCGGACACAAAAGTATAAGCATCATAAATTTGGCCATTGTAGAACACTCCCTGCTTCGGCTTGGCATTGCCCTCATCCAATCTGCGAAATACCTCGTCAATGCGTTTCTCGGATTCTTCTAAGTGTTTGTCTGTATCTTGTTGGTGCTGTAAAATTTCCAACTGGTGATATTCTATTGTTTCTAAGCGGCTGAACACAGAAGCATTATTCACCATAAAGTGGCGCATGGAAACAAAGGCTCGCATGATTTGTATGTTGACCTCAATGGCTGTTTTTGAACGGAGAACACTACTAAGCATAGCCACGCCTTGTTCTGTAAAAGCATAAGTTGAATAGCGGTTGCCGCCTCTGCCATTTGAGGTCACAAATTGTGACCTCAAACATTCTTCCCTACTCAATTCAAAACGAAAATCGTCGGGAAATCGCTCTATGTTACGCTTAACGGTTTGATTAAGGACTTTTGTCTCTATACCATATAAGGTGGCTAAATCTTTATCAAGCATAACTTGTTGTCCTCTAATTACTTTTATTAGAGGTTCGATATTACCTGCAAGTTCATGGTTATCGCATTTTGTGACATCCATTTTAGACTGGTCGCAAATTGCGACTGGTTTATTGTTATTTATGTTGTTCGCCATATTTCTATTTTTTTAAAGGTCACAAATTGTGACCTTAAATGTATTGTTTATTGTTGCATGCAAAGGTAGTGCCTTTAGCCTTTAAGCCACTATTGTACAAATCCTTTCTTTGAAAAGAACGTAAAATCGATAATTTTATTGCGGTGATTGTACTATTAGTAATCGCCTCACTCGTTGTACCGTACTCACACCATTACCACTCAGCTTCGCCACATCTCGAACGGAATACCCATTGTGGAGCAGACTTATTACTTCCCTGTATTCGGTTTTCATCTGTCCTGCCGTTTTTACAGAGCCTACCTTGCGTCCGAGTTTTTCTCCAGAATCTTATTTAGCAGGAAGGTGGCATTCTGGTTTCTTGCCACGCCTCGCTGTATTTTATAAGTATAGGTGACATCCGTGCCTAAGTCTATCTCAAAACAGAAGTTGTGGAACTTGCCCGACGGGTCATTCTCCATCTTGGATAATTCCAGGTCGTGGGTGGCGATGATGCCGCTAACAGGCAACTTGGAGATGGCTTCGAGGAATTTTCTGGAACCGTTCAACTTGTCCAGCGAATTGGTGCCCTTCAGGATTTCATCGAGAATAATGAGGGTTTTCAGTCTCTCGTTTCTCTCACCGCTTGCACTTCCCTTGCAGAATTTCAACAGTTCTTCCAGTCGGATCAGTTCAGCATTGAAGTAAGAGATGCCATGCGTCAGGTCGTCTGTGGTTCTCATGCTGGAGAACATTCTGAAGCGGGAAATCTTCAGATGGTCGGCAAAGACAGGCATTCCTGCCATCGCTAAGATATAATTCACACCCAATGAACGGAGGAAGGTACTCTTGCCCGCCATGTTGGCTCCCGTGATGATATAGTAGTTGCCGTCCTTGACCGTGAAATCGTTCTTCACCGCCTTGGCACCGAGGAAAGGATGATAAAGGTTCTTTCCCTCGAAGATGATTTCTGGCAATTCTTGCAGTTCCGGTTCGTTGGCTTCGGGATGATTGTATCGGAAGTCGGCCATTGAAACCATTGCATCCATCTCGCTGATCACGTTCATCCATTCCTCCATCTTCACCATATAGGTATTCTTCCATTTCAGAAAACTGCGCACCAGGAAGAAGTCGCTGAGCATGAAGGCATCGGTGAAGAACAGACCGAGGAAATTGCCCCGTCGGTCGTAACCCTTCAGTATCTTTTCCAGTTGGGCGAATGATGGCAATGCATCTGCGAGCGATTCCTGCATCTCCCTGCCCAACTGGCTCTGGAAATCGCGCTGGGCGATGAGACGGAGAATCTGTGAGTAGGCGATGAGCTGATGACGGAGCTTACCACCATTACTGTCTATCTTGTCGAGAGTCTGCTTGCAGATGAAGAATACCACCATGTACTGCAGCATGACCCACCACAGGGGGATGTTGATGGAGATGACGGAGCAGATAGAAAGGACGACAGAGCCGATGATGCCGATGATTGCCAGCCAACCGAGGACGAGTGAAATCGGAGAACCAAACCATCCCGGTACTTCCATCTGGGAAACTTTCTGCATCGCCTCAGCCACGGCTGCAGAATCTATCTTTTTGCAGTTTCTTTCGCCAAGTGCTAAAAAGTTGATGCGCCAGTCGGGGGCTGCGATTTCCTTCTGCAGTTCCGCTCTTTTACGAATTTCCTCTAGAGAGAGAGGGGTTTCACGGGTGAGGTTGGCAGCTAATCTGTCAGAACCGCCCGAAGTGATGGTACGGCAGATGCGGTTGAAGAGGGAATCCTTGCCGAAGACATCGAGGTCGAAGGCATAGGAATGCTGCGGGTTCAGATACTGTCCGCCTGTTTCAAAAGGAGAGAAGTCACCCTCCCAGGCCTTGATTTCATTCTGATAGACCTTGAGCAGGGCAGCCAGTTGTTCTATCTTCTCCTTGTGGCGGTCGTCGATGCGGCGGATGATGAAATAGACAGCCAGGCACAGAACGGCTCCCACCAGAAAATGACGGGTGTCGCCATCGCATGCAAAATAGCAGATCAGGAAACTTAGGATGCCTCCGAAAGCCAACAGCTCGCCTGTGATAAATCCCGTGTTCTTGCGCTTCAGGGCAGTCAACTCCGAAGCATATTGGTTTGCGTATTTCTGATAATTCTCTTTGATATTCATGATTGTCTGCTTGTTTTATTTGCCATGTATCAGCGATAGATGATGGCAAGATGATAAACTGTTTATGGGGTGCAAAAATAGGGATAAAAACAAAGCTGACCAAATAAAGTTACCCATTTTTAAGTCTTTTATGCGAATATTTGTGGAATTTTTCTTTGTGTTTCCATTTATTCCCCGTACCTTTGCACCCCAGAATTATAATCAGTCAATAAGAACGATAGAAAAAATATAAGTTTAGAAGATTATGGAATATATGTCTCAAGAAGGCTATGACGAACTCGTAGCCGAGCTTCAGCACATGGTGAACGTGGAGTTGCCAGCCGTGCGTGATGCTATCGCTGAGGCTCGTGACAAGGGTGACCTCAGTGAAAACTTTGAATATCATGCTGCCAAGCGTGAACAGGGTAAACTGTTGAGCCGGATCAGTTTCAAGCAGAAGGTCTTGGAGAATGCCCGTGTCATCGACAAGTCCCGTCTTAAGAGTGATACTGTAGGACTGTTGAGCAAGGTAAGGATTACCAATCTTTCCACCAATTGCAGTATGACCTATAGCATTGTCAATCCTCATGAGGCGGATCTTCATAATGGCAAAATCTCCATCAAGTCTCCTATCGGCAAGGCTCTCTTAGGTAAGAAGGCTGGCGAAGAAGTCGTAGTGAAGGTACCTGCAGGCTTGCTCAAATTCCGCGTAGAGAGCGTGGAATTATAATGTCTCAGATAGCGTGGCACTGTAATGAGGATTATTGAGGAATAATCAGAAAATATTGTGGAATTTTTGAATATCGGGAATGGCTGAATTTCGGTCATTCCCTTTTTTGTAAGTTTTTAATCTTGTGGATTTTCACTTGCGAAACTTTAGTTATTAATGGTAAGAAATATATTAAGTAAGAACGATTATAATCATGAATAAAAAAGTATATTTACAGCCACAGATAAAATGTGCCCCGTTACTGATGGAAAGTTTGTTGGCAAGTTTATCGGGTACTGAAGGTGGAAACAATCTTGGAGACTCGAAAACTGATATTCCAGAAATGGGAACTCCAGGAACAGATACTGCCAAGGAGCACTGGGGGAGTATTGACTCCTGGGACTCCTGGGACTCCCCCCTAATCCCTCTATAAATAATTAATCGCCCTGAAAAGGCTGAGCATTCATCGCTATTTAGAAATGAAATGCTTGAGCCTTTTCAGGGCGATTTCTTTTATTCTCCTTTGATTTCCCAATCCTCAATATTACCCTTCGAAGAATCTAAGTTGATACCTACTTTCACAATCGGCTTGTCACAAGGTTTTCTCATGATATATATGCAGATAAACACTTGATTTTGGAAAAAAATACTGTAATTTCAACTTTTTTATCAAACAAGCATTTTATTCAAAAAAAAATATGTAAGTTTGCACTTAGAAATAATGATGAGTAATTATGGTAGAGACAAACGATAGAAAATTGCCTGTAGGCATCCAGTCTTTTGAAGAAATTAGAAAAGGCGAATACCTTTATGTTGATAAGACTGATATCATCTGGCAACTTGCCAATAGAGGGAAAAAGTATAATTACCTGAGTCGCCCGCGCCGCTTTGGTAAGTCTGTGCTTGTCGATACACTTGAAGCCTATTTCATGGGAAAGAAGGAACTCTTTGGGGGCTTGAAAATCATGGAGTTGGAGACAGAATGGGTGAAGCGACCTGTTATCAGACTCGACATGAGTCAGGCTGGTGCAGAGCCAAAAAGTGTAAGAAGCTATTTGGATGATGCTTTCCATACTTTTGAAACGGAGTATGGAATAGTTGTACGTCCAGATAGTTCACTTGCTGTAAGATTTAAGAACATCATAGAAACTGCTTGTAATAAAACAGGCCAGCAAGTAGCAATTCTTATCGATGAATACGATTCTCCATTGCAGCATTCTTGGAAGACTCCAGAGCACGAGGCGTGCACAAGTGTCTATAGAGAAGTGTTTGCCGTCTTGAAAGCACAGGACAAATACGAGAAGTTTGTCTTCATTACGGGTGTCACTAAGTTTACACAGATTTCCCTTTTCTCTGTACTCAACAACTTGAGTAACATCAGCTTTAATCCTGAATATGCAGCTCTCTGCGGTATTACCAAAGAAGAAGCTCTCCGTGATTTTAAGCCTGAAATTAGTAAATTGGCAGCTAAAAAAGAATGGACTTTTGAAGAAACCGTAACACAGTTGACAACTTACTATGACGGTTATCATTTCAGTCATGAAAACATGGTAGATGTATTCAATCCATTCAGTCTCATTAATGCCCTCTCTGATTCTGATTTAAAGAACTATTGGGCTTCTTCCGGGGCGACCTCGCTGCTACCTAAGTTTGTGGACAATATAGAAATTAGAATGAAAGATTTTGAGAATTGTCCTATAGACAATGATACATTAGAGACTTCTGATGTGACAGGTGGTGGAGCAGAACTGTTCCTCTATCAGTCTGGTTATCTCACAATAAAAGGATATATGGAAGGGATTTATTTGTTAGGCATCCCAAACAATGAAGTTCGCAAGGCTCTCTTAATGCTATCGGATGCAGGGTGGAAGTAGAAAAAATGATTGCTACAGGCAGAATTGATATGGTGGTAGAAACTACTGGTTTTGTGTATGTTCTGGAACTGAAATTAAGCAATAATGGCGGTGTAGATGCTGCAACAGAACAGATAAAAGCCAAGCTATATACAGAACCTTTCAAGGCAGACAAGCGCAAAGTGATTGCACTTGCCATAGAACTGGATGATTTGGGAAAAGGATTGATTGATTGGAGAAGGGTGGCTGAGTGAAAATGTTTTCTGCTGAAAAATAAAAATAGATATTAAATAGACAGGCCAATGGGAACTTTCCGATCTATAGATGAACTGATCAGAACGCTTGAGCGAGAAAAGATCTTGCTGAAGGAAATGTTTGCGAAGCGACATTCCCTTCAGTTTCGCTATGACTATGCTCTGGAAATGACAGAATACAAGGAGGAACGAATCCGATTCCTGATAGAGAATGGGGTGATTCGTGATACGGGCGACTGTCTGGAGATGGAGGACGTGTATCAGAAATTCTTTGAGGATGTACTGGAAGTGAATGAGGAAATCAATGTTTCTTCGGTACGTGATTATATCTCTGTCTTGAAGGAGAATATCGACTATTATCTCAAGGAAAATAATGAAACTCGCAAATATAAGTATCTCAAGGAAGTGCGCCGATGTCTGAAGACGATAGCTTTGGCCACCGTTCGCAATGTCTTGGACCTGAAGCGTAATATGGATAATACTTATAAGAATGAGCCTAATTACGAAATCAAGAAATCGAAACTCCAGCGACTGGGCGAGAAAATGAAGAACATATCACAACTCATCACCGAGAGTGAACGGGTGATAGATACCGAACATGTCTTCTTCTCTATGGCGATGGATGTGCAGATGAAAAACGTAGTGAATGATGTGCGTTTGCAACTCAACGAGTCTTATCACAATCTCCTGGAGATAGAACGCCAAATCATCCAATACCTCAATATGATAGATTATCAGAATCGCATCTTCGAAAAGGTGAAGAAACTGAAATATCTGAAAGATCAGTTTAGGTGGGAGGAAGCCACGGATGTAAGACAGGTCGTTGCTGGTCGAAATGCTGTCTGGATGGAACCGCAACCTAAGTATTACATCAAGTTGTCGATAGATAATCTTCGTACATCAGATGAGGCTTTGCAATGTATCAATATTCTTTCTGAAAAGCTAAAAAAGAGAAAGGGACGACGGCTGGATCATCTTGCAGAACCTATCCCGGATGATTATCTTAAAGGTAACAAACAGAAGTTGGAGGCTGTGAATCTGCAGGAAATCTATAATGCCTTTTCGGCATCAAGTACCCATCTCTTTGCCTTCGTGATGAATTATCAATATGATAAAAAACAAAGCAGGGAGGATAAACTTGTATATTTCTGCCAGATAGCTTCGCAATATGTGGATAAGTTGAAATTTACAGGCAATTATGCAGAGGCTGACGGAGTGGAATATCCTGTGATACTTCCGAGATAAAAATACGATTCTTTCTACGATAAAAGAAGACAGAACAATGAATAAATTGAACTATACAGAAGAAATCTTTAATATTCTGAGCAGAGGCGGATTTATTTCCAACAATAGTGTTCAGACGAAAATTAAGCGATATTATGATGCCATAGAGGAGCAACAGACTGAATATGATGAATATTACAATGGTATCGGTTTTCATCTGGAAGCGGGTGATGGTTATTTCTTTTTCACTCGCAAGGAAACGAAGGTGGATTTGCAGCGCAAGTTGGAAGCGGTGAGCAAGTGGATAGATTATCTCACCTTTCTGAAGACTTATAATTCTGCCTTCGGATCAGGTTTGGTATTCTCTGCGGCAGATATCGTGGTGAGAATCAATTGCGATATGGAACTGAAGGAATTGGCAGGAAAACTCTTCAGCGAGAAAAAATCGTATGATGAGATAGTGGAGAAATTGATCAGTGAATTGGAACGAATGGGATTCATTGAGCAGCAGGATGAAGTGGAGAAAACCTGGAAGGTATTGGCTTCATTCCATTATATCGAGGAGTTGATAGATTGCATATCTATTACCGATGATACTGAAGAAAAAGAAGAGGAGGAACAGCCATGAGATATCTGAATAAAATCATATTTCTGAATAGTGCCCATATCCCATATGCTGAGGTGAAACTCGATGGAAATGTTCATTTCATCGGCACCCAGGGTGTGGGTAAGAGTACCTTGCTCCGTGCGCTGCTGTTCTTCTATAATGCAGATAAGTTGCGCTTGGGCATTCCGAAGGAGAAAAAATCGTTTGATGCCTTTTATTTTCCTTATCCCAATTCATACATCGTTTATGAGGTGATGCGTGAGAATGGGGCTTATTGTGTTCTTGCCTTGAAGAATCAGGGACGAGTGATGTTCCGTTTCATCGATGCCCCGTTTGATAGCAAATGGTTTATCGATGAGCATAAACAGGTGTATGGCGAGTGGAACCAGATACGTGAGCAGGTGGGTAAGAAACATGATATATCTTCGCTCGTAAGCAGTTATGAGATGTATCGTGACATCATCTTCGGCAACAATCGTCGCCTGGAACTTCAGCCTTTTCGCAAGTATGCCATTGTAGAGAGTGCCAAGTATCAGAATATCCCTCGCACTATCCAGAATGTCTTCCTCAATACCAAATTGGATGCCGATTTCATCAAGAATACCATTATCCGCTCGATGAGTGATGAGGATAACTGCATTGATCTCAACTTTTATCGTGAACAGATTAAGGAGTTTGAACAGGAATATAAGGATGTAAGTCTTTGGACAAAGAAGGAGAAGAATGGCGAGGTGCTGGTTCGCAGAATGGCTGATAAGGTGATAGATGCTTATCGCACCTTGCTGAACAATCGCCGACTGATTGGCGAGGGACGCCGGGAACTCAATTATGCAGAGCGTGTGGCACAGGAACTCCTGCCGCAGTATCGTCTTGATATCCAGGAAAGTGAGGCGGAATGCAACCGGGTAAATCGACTGATAGGTGAGGAACAGGAAAAATATGGAAAGGAGCGTGATAAACTCTCCCGTGAATTGGGTGTACTCGATGCGCAGTTGAAGAAAACTGCCGACAAGCGTAAACATTATGAGGAAATTCATATAGAAGATATCTTGCAGCGAGTAGAGCAGGAAACCATCATCGAAGAAGAGCGCAAGCGACAGGAAGCGATGAAGGCAGAACTGGAGAAATCCTATCAGAACGTGGTGGATAAGTATAAGGCTCTGCTCGAACAGCTGGATATGGATTTGCGTGCTTTCAGAAACAGCAAGACCACCTTGCTCAATGAACATCAGGCAGCCTTGATGACCCAGAAGGAAGTCCTGATGCAGGAATGGAGAAAGGCTGAAACGGAAACCCGAGAGGTGTTCTGGGAAAAAACTTCGTCTGTGGACGAGATGATTGCGCAACTGGTGCATGAGGAAACTGCCTTGAAGATTCAGAAGGCAAAGGTGGCTCACGAGAATCCTTTTGCCCGTGAGATGGAGACAAACGAAAAGGAGTTTGCTGAATTTACAGCCAGACAAATTCAGGTAGAAACCGAGAAAAGGGAAGTGGAACTGCGCATTGAAACCTTGCGTCAGGAAGCTCAGAATGAATTGGAAATAGCAGAACTGAAATATCAGGCATCGCTCGATGCTCCCCAAAAACAGAAAACTGATGTTGAGGCTGAAATCCGGAAAATTCAGAATCTTCTGGATAAGAGTAAAGGTTCGTTTTCTGAATGGCTCGATCAAAACAGGAAGGGATGGCAGGAGAATATTGGAAAAGTGGTGGATGAAGAAACGATACTATATAATGATGTATTGAATCCGCAATTGGTTGCTGATTCATCAGCATTGTCATCATCTTCATCAGCGGCTTCTCTCTATGGCGTAAATATCAATCTGACTGCCGTAGAGCGAAAATTCAGAACTCCCAAGGAATTGAAGGAGCAACTCGCTGAAAAGGAACAACTTCGTGCTGACATCATCAAGCAGCTGAATGATTTACTGAACCAGCATGAGGAGAATCATAAAACCTTGAAGGGAAAATATCTGCTTCAGATAAGAAAGCTGAATGAATCGCTTCATGCTAAAAAGGCTGAAATGCAACTGCTGCCTCAGACGGAAAAGAAGCTCAAAACGCAAGCGCTGGAGTTGGAAAAACGTTTGGAAAAATGGCGCAGCCAACAGCTGGCTGAATTGGAAGATAAGCAGAATGCGCTGGTTGCCGATAAGGTGAAGAAGGAAGAGAATAAACACCAACTGGAGATGGATTTGCAGCGCAAGCTAAAAGCTCTCCAAACGGAATACAACAGACAGGTTAAGCAGGAAACGCAGACTTTTGAAGTCTTTGCCAACGATATTCAGGCGCAGATAGAAGAGAAGCAGAACCAGGTGGATGCTCGCAAACAGGAACTCCTGAAAGCCCAGCGCGATGAACTGCATGGCAAGGGTATGGATACCCAGACTTTGGATGCTTACAACAAGCGCATAGCAGAACTGGATGCTGAGTTGGCGTTTATCAGGAAGAATCGTGATGTGGTGGCGGTTTACCGAAACGACAAGATAGAACTCTTTGACCAGGAAACTTCCGTAAGGCAGAAACGGAAAAACAAGGCTGAGGCTTTGATGGCGATTGAAGATAAATTCAGGCAGCGCAGTGAACGCCTTCAATTGCAATTGTCTGAGGCACAGAGTCAACTGACTAAGCAGCAGACTGCTTTGAAAAAGCTGGATGCAGGATTGAATGCAGTGAGGAGTTTTAGACGTGACGAAACCTTGTGCCCATTGGAAAGTAATGAAATAGAGGAGAAGATCACTACCAAGGATTGTCTGACTATCGTGGAAGAATTGAAGCGCCAAATCTATGAGGATGGTCGTTCGCTCGACAACTTCAAGAAGCAATCTCAGCAATTCTTAGGTATGTTCTCTGCTCACAACACCTTCCATTTCAATGTAAGTCCGGTAACGGAAGAGGAGTTCATCGCTTTCGCATCCAATCTCTGCGAGTTTGTGGAGAATGATAAAATCTCGGAATATCAGAAGCGCATCAGTGGAAGATATACCGATATCATCTTCCGAATCTCCAAGGAAGTGGGCGATCTGACCCGTCGGGAAGGCGATATCGGCAAGACCATCAACGATATCAACCACGATTTCGAGGAGCGGAATTTCGCAGGTGTTATTAGGGAAATCGCCTTGCGTCCGTTGAAGACCAACGACCAGTTGATGCTTCTCCTCTTGCGTATCAGAGACTTTGCAGAAGAAAATCAATTCAATATGGGAGAGATGGATCTCTTTGCCACTGAGTCACGACAGGATGTGAATGCCAAGGCGGTGAAATATCTGCTTGCCTTTATGAAGGGACTTCTGGATGAGCCTAACCGCAAGCAGTTGCAGGTGGCTGACACCTTCAAGTTGGAGTTCCGCATCAAAGAAAATGACAATGATACGGGATGGGTAGAGAAGATAGCGAATGTGGGTTCTGATGGCACCGACATTTTGGTGAAGGCGATGGTTAATATCATGCTCATCAATGTGTTTAAGGAGAAGGCATCGAAGAAATCGGGCGATTTCAAGATTCATTGCATGATGGACGAGATAGGCAAGTTGCATCCTAACAATGTGAAGGGAATCCTCGATTTTGCCAATCGCCGCAACATCCTGCTGGTGAACAGTTCGCCAACTACCTATAATGTGGAGGATTATAAATACACCTATCTGCTCAGCAAAGACAATAGGGCAAATACTAAGGTTACTCAATTGATTAAGAGATTATAAAACCTCTTGCGTGTAGAAATATCGGATGATATGAAACATTTGATGATATGAAATACTTGATAATATGGAAAAGTTAGGATTGGGTGATGCCCGACAGATATTAGCGATGTTGAAGGGTGAGGAGATTGCTTCGTCGAAGCTGTCTCTTCGCATGACGGCTTTGCTGAGGCAGGAAGGATTGTTGATGTTAAAGAGTAATGGGAGTAGATGCAAATATCGCATAGCCGAGGCCATGCGAGAGAGTTGCCGTACCCTGTTATCGCAGGAGTTTGGCTTGAAATGTTCTTTAGAAGAATGGATTTCTGCTTCTTCCTCTATGCAGACGAGGGCAGATATGGTTAGGATGGTAGGTGATTCAAAGGCTAAGAAGGTGAATACATTTCGTGGCTTTCTGATAGATTGCTATGTTCGGATAGATGCTATGCTGAATGGAAAGCCATTCAGACTTCAGCCGATGGAGGGCAGCTCTGTTTTCATCAATCAGCCGGATCTTTTCGAGATACAGGAAGATGTGATAGTTGTGGGTATGGAGAATGCTGAGAATTTCATGCAGATTCGGTCGCAGCGTTGGCTTTTCGATGCTCTGTTTCCTGGTAAGCAACTCTTGTTTGTCTGCCGTTATCCACAGGAAAATCTGGAGCATCTCAGGTCATGGCTTCTCCGCATCCCCAATCGTTACGTTCATTTTGGCGATTTCGATCTGGCAGGAGTTCATATCTATCTTTCAGAAATTTATGCCCATCTGGGTAATCGGTCTTCCTTCCTGTTGCCATCTGATATCGAGGAAAGATTGGCCGAAGGCAATGCTGCGCTTTACAATCAGCAATATGCTAAATTCAAGAATATGGCAGTAACGGATGTCCGCCTTCAGCCGTTGGTCAATATGATTCATCATTATCGCAGAGGATATGAGCAGGAGGGGTATATAAGATGATAGGGATATGATTCCTGATGGTGTTGAGTGTCATTCCATAAGCCAGTCGAGCACATATTCTTGCTTGATTCCATCATGAAACTGGACGGGGTCGTTGTCCAGTGTAAGCAGATATTTTGGAAAATTGTCGGAGATGGACTTCAGGGGGGCCAATTCTCTCTGCATCGTGGTCTCATCCCTTACGCTGAGCGATACCTGATAGTATGCCTTGTGTTCACCAATGATTACCACGAAGTCTATTTCTGCATCACCGGCTTTGCCTACATAGATTTCTCCGCCTCGTCGTGCTAGTTCCAGATACACGATGTTCTCCAGTACGTGCCCCAAGTCGCCACCTTTGGTGCCATTGATGACTTGGCGTAGCCCTACGTCGGCAAGATAAAGTTTCTGTCCAGTCTTCAATAGCTGCTTACCCTTGGCATCATATCTCTGCACAGGGTAGAAGATATAGCTGTCGGTGAGGGCAGAGACGTAGTTTTCTATCGTATGAGATGTAGTCTTTCTGCCCAGCGAGGTCATGGTGTCGCTGATGCGCTTGATTACGGATATGTTGCCTATATTGTCAGCAAGGAATCTTACCACACTTTGCAACATCATCACATCGGTTATCTTCTTGCGGCTCACCACATCTTTCAGTACGATGGTGTTGTAGAGACCTGACAGGTATTCACGCACCATCTCTCGGTCTTGGCTGATTTGGGGAATGTATGGGAAGGAACCCAGTTCGATGTATTGGCGATAGGCGAGCTCTCGGGAAGTATGGGCAGGCTGCGTCTGCATGAATTCTCGGAAGGAGAAAGGGAAGAGCTTGATTTCGATGTATCTTCCGGTGAGCAGGGTGGCTATTTCGCCGGAGAGCAGGTAGGCATTGCTGCCAGTAACGTAAATATCTACGTTGTCTAGCAGGAACAGGCTGTCTATCACTTTCTGGAAATTTTCCACCATCTGTATCTCGTCAAAGAAGAGATAGTTCATCTTGTCTGGGCACAGGTTCTGCTTTACGTGCGCGTACAAAATTTTATAATCGAGGAACGGTTCGTTGTCGAGATCCTCGAAGTTGAGGTTCTGTACTTGTTCTTCGGATACTCCGTCCGAGAGAAGTTTCTCCCTAAACATTCTCAGCAGCGATGACTTGCCACAGCGTCGTATGCCTGTTACTACCTTGATGGCCTTCTTATCTCTCCATTTCTCCAGGAGATTTATGTATTCTTTGCGCTCTATCATATTCTCTTTATGTTCTATTTATTCACTTTGCTATTCATTTTGCATTCTATCTTGATTGCTAAAAATGAAATGCGCTGCAAATATACGAAACTTTTTCGAGAAATTTGCAGTGTATTGCAAATTTCTTGTGCTTCTGAGTGAGATTTGCAGTGTATTGCAATTTTCTTTCTGTAGAACTGATAACACTTTCTGTAAAACTGATAACCTTTCTGTAATCTGTATATCCGAGAATTTGTATTTATTTAGTTTTATTGCCCGATACATCCTATAGTTTTTATTGCCCGAAACATCCTATAGTATGCGTATATATAAGCCGATGTTGTGGTTATCATACTGATGAGATTCATGCAGGTGAAGGCAGCCTGCTGGGTGTTACCTGCCAGATAAAACACTGCCGCAGGGAGTATATTTGAGCATATCAGCCATGCGATGAAAACCAGGACAAGGGCTATGCCCAGTTTGCGCATGTTGCCCCTGTGCTTGTTGCACAGATGACAGCCGGCTATCAGGGAGGCGATGACGGAAATCAGACCCATCGTGCTTTCTGTCCAGGTGAGTATGGAAGCCATTTGGGTAATCTGTCCGTTCTGCATCATCGTTACGAGATGAAGATTGAAGCATTGGCCCAGGATGAATGAGAGCACATAGTAAAGTACCATCAACTCGCTGCAGCGTCGTAGCAATTTTACGCCTGCCGGTAGCGTGTAGCGGAATATTCCCCATAAAGCTATAGGGGCGAGCTGCAAGACCAGTTGCTTGATAGTAACCAGGATGGGACTTATTGGAATCAGGATGGGACTTGTTCTGAAGGATAAGCCCGCTTGTCTGCAAACAGAAAATGCCAGCGAAAACAATGCGAAAATGCAATATGCATACATGGCATATTGTGCAATGCGATTTATATCTATAGAATAACTTTTTCTTTCCATAATTCTACGCTTGATGATTTTATAAACAGTTTATCTTGCATAAGGCCATTGCAAAGATACGAAGTTTTTGGAAAATTCTAGCAAAATAGGTGGAAAATGTTTGGCTATGATATATTCTTATTAAAAGAATGGCAGAATGAATAATAAAAACTCTAAAAAGTTATAACGTATCTTCTTGAATATCAGTATTTGTTGCTATCTTTGCACGGTATATACTAATTGAAATATAGGTTTAATCATACAATGAATCATATGAAGAAGATATTTTTAGGATTGGCAGCTGCACTGATGTTGACTGCCTGCAATGAGAGCAGACTTCCGGAGGCAACAGCCAACGTTGATTCAGCAAGTGTGGTAACCGACTTGATGATGAGTCGCAGAAGCATTCGTGCTTACAAGGATTCCGCTATCAGCCGTGATACCCTGAACGAGATTCTGAAATGCGGCATCCATGCGCCAAACGGACAGAATCTGCAGTCGTATGAAATCAGAGTGATAGATTCTCCTGCACTTATCGATTCGATAACCCAAGCCGTGGTAAAGGATAATCCTAAGATAGCAGAGCGCAAGGGCTTCAAGAACATCTTCGTGAATGCACCATGCGTGGTTTGCATCGCCTATGATACTACTTATGATATGGCGCAGATTGATTGCGGTTTGCTTGGCGAGAACATCATTCTTGCAGCATGGTCAAAGGGCATCGGTTCCTGTTGCCTGGGCAGTTCGCCCGTTGGATACAGGATTCTCCATCAGCCAAGCCTTACCTCGACCGCATGGCATTCTCCAAGGGTTACAAATTGCTCTGCTGCATCGCCCTGGGATACCCAGATGAATCGCCGGAGGCAAAGCCACGACGCCAGGATATGATAAAGTTCATGGATTAAGGCAAATGAAGGTTGACGTTCTAAAACAGGACGTCAACCTATTGGATAAGCAGTTTTATCTCATGCTCTTTCTATATGCCATTGGAGTAATGCCTGTTATTTTTTTTAATAGGCGTATAAAGTACGAATGATCATTGTAACCTAAATCATAGGCTATCTCCTTGATTGGCTGATTGTCTGTAATCAACAATAATTCTGCTATTTCCAGTTTACAATGCTGATTATGTGAAAAATCAATATTGTGCTATTATTGCATTATAAAATCCCATCAACTACGTACAAATCTATGTATCTTTCCTCTATAAAAAGATAATGATTTCCCTCGCATAGGGTAACTAAAACCAGTAAATTTGCATATAGCAGGAAAAATAGGCACGCAACATCACACACTTGCACATTCATGCAAATGTTACTATCAGTATACTTTCCTCTTCGAGTTATACTCATACTGACTTCCATAGCCCTCCATGACATGAGTTAATTTGCAGACGAGGTGTGACCATCACAAAGATAGTAGCCTTTTCATGGAAGGTATATTATGATCATCCGTTGTTTGCGGACTCTTCACAATCATGCTTGAAGTCGATATATTCGACATTGTCATGTAGGACATGCCAAACAGCAACGAGCATTTTTCTCGCCACAGCCACAATGACTTTCATCTTGTTTTTTCTTCTCACTACAGTCTGGTGATAGGAGAACCAACTAAAGAAACAGTCTTTCTGCCGACTGGCAGCCCATGCACATTGGATGATGGTTCTTCTGAGATAGCTGTTGCCGTGTGTCGTTTTGCGGGACTTTACTTTCTTGTTGGACTCATCATTTCTTGGGCGTAATCCACTCCAGGCAGCAAGGTGATTTGCCGTCTCGAACTTGCTCATGTCTGTACCGATCTCTGCGATCAATGATGTTGCGGCACGTTCCTTTATGCCTGGGATTGTTTGCAAGCGTCTGAGTTCCTCTGGGAAGTATTTCTGGCATATCTCCGACATTTTGTCTTGGCATTCTTTCTTGTGGCTCTCGGCAATGTCTATTTCCTCACGGAGTTGGCGAAGGACATCTATCTCGGCTTGGGAGACAACTCCCTCCATAGAGGCAAGTATAGTTTCTCTGCCATGTTTGTTGATGATGCGTCCATGAATCTCTTTGATCAATTCCTGTGGGTCGGTGACACCTTCCGAGAGCCTGCGCACGACGGTTCTGTAACTCTTGCACTCTATGTTGGAGACATAGTTGCTCAAGCGGATGTTGCACCGTTGGAGTACTGCATCCACTTTGGATTCCTTACGCACAATTTCCTCATTGAGGTCAAAGATTCTACGGTCATATTGGCGAAGTTGCTGAATAATCTCAGGAGGTACAAAACTACCATTTACCAGTTCCTTCATTGTACACTCTGCTATCCATTGAGCATCCTTCACGTCACTCTTATGACCGGGAAGTTGCTTGATAAAATACGGATTGACAAGGCGGAGTGTAAAATGAGGAGACAGCACACGCCAGGTTGGTATCCAGTAAATGCTGGTACTTTCCATTGAAACTTCTGAAACATGGTGTTTTTTTGAGCAATTTGCACATTTCATGCAGTTGAAATGTTAAAACTCCGAAAACTTGCTCAAATAATTCACCATCAGGGTGCAAAATACAAAGATAAATGCTATCTTTGTGCACGTCAAGACCACATACTGCTTTCATAAGCCTAATTTTTTGAAGTTAAAAACTTGGTTAATGAACACTGCTTCAAAGATAGTAAAAATTATTGTGACTTAGAGCACGTTGATGGCTGTTTTTGCAGTTGTGGTCTTGATTTTTTCAAAAAAAAGCTAATTTCGCACAATTCGAGGGAAATCATTGTGCTTTTTTATTCATACTGACTTATAATTCGGAAATATTATGTAAATTTGCAGCTGGTTTAGTAAACTGTTATTTTATAACAACAAAATAGAAACGGTATGAAAAAAATATTCTTTATAGTAGGTGCCATTTTTGCGATGGTACAGGTAACATTAGCACAAGCATATCAGGTGCCGGTATCTGAGGCAGACGAACCCATGATGAAAGGTACATTTACGCCTACCTGGGAATCTTTAGAGAGTAATTACAAAGTTCCAGATTGGTTTAAAAATGCGAAGTTTGGAATTTGGGCACATTGGGGACCTCAATGTGTGGAAGGAACTGGTGATTGGATGGCACGTTCTATGTATATTGAGGGTAGCCGAGAATATAGATATCATGTTGAGCATTATGGTCATCCGTCTGAATTTGGATTCAAAGACTTGCTGCCGCTGTTCAAGGCAGAAAAATGGAATCCAGATAAGTTGGTTGCCTTTTATAAGAAAATTGGTGCTCAATATTTCTTTGCTTTAGGCAATCATCACGACAACTTTGATCTTTGGGATAGTAAATATCAGCCATGGAACTCAATGAATATGGGACCTAAAAAAGACATTTCGGCAGGTTGGGCAGCGGCAGCTAAGAAATATAATCTTCCTTTTGGAATTAGCTTCCATGCAGATCATGCCTGGACCTGGTATGAACCATCACAACGTTATGATAGAAACGGTGACAAGATGGGGGTAAGCTATGATGGTACATTGACCAAAGCTGACGGTAAGGGAAAATGGTGGGAAGGATATGATCCTCAGGATTTATATGCACAGAATCACCCTATGAGTAAAGGTAGTTGGGCAGATGGTATGATCCATCGTCAATGGGCATGGGGGAATGGTGCCGCAATTCCTTCTCAGAAATTCTGTACCAATTTTTACAATAGAACTGTTGATGCTATCAACAGGTATAATCCTGATTTGATTTACTTTGATGTAACAGCGGTACCTTTTTATCCTGTTAGTGATGCTGGTCTGAAGATTGCTGCTCATTTCTATAATCACAATATGGCTACTCATAAAGGCAAGCTGGAAGCTGTGATGTTTGGTAAGATTTTGGATGAAAATCAACGCAAGGGACTGGTTTGGGATGTAGAACGAGGTGCTCCGAATAAGATTCAGGAAACTCCATGGCAATCATGTTCTTGCATTGGCGGATGGCATTACAATACATCAATCTATGAGAACAATGGCTATAAGTCGGCTGCTTCAGTAGTCAAGCTACTGGTAGATATTGTTAGCAAGAATGGAAATTTATTGCTCAGTGTTCCTCTTAAGGCAGATGGCAGCTTTGATGAGAAAGAAGAAAAGATCTTGAATGAGTTTGGTGCATGGATGGACATCAACAAAGAAGCTATCTATGAGACGCAACCTTGGAAGGTCTTTGGAGAAGGTCCTATCGCAGAGTCTGACATAAAAATTAATGCACAGGGTTTCAATGAAGGTTCTTATACCCATGCTACTTCAGAGGAAAAACGTTTCACGCAAACTTCCAAGGCTCTGTATGTAACTATGCTGGCATGGCCTTCAGAGCAAAAGGTTATCGTCAAGTCATTGGCTCTGAATAGTAATCTTTTTCCAAAAAAGATTAATAGGGTAGAGTTGTTGGGCTATGGCAAAATACCTTTTACCCGTACTGTAGAAGGACTTATCTTAACTCTTCCTTCCAAAAGGTTGAACGATATAGCTCCTGTCATCAGAATCAAGAAGTGATGATTCAAATCATATTATTGAGTTAATCTGTAATAGATATCTATGCCTGCTTTCTTCCGCATGGCATTCTCCAAGGGCTACAAACAGCTCTACTGCATCGCCTTGGGATACCCAGATGAATCGCCGGAGGCAAAGCCACGACGCCAGGACATGCTTAAGTTCATGGATTAAGATCATAAGATAAATGGAGGTTGACGTCCTAAAACAGGACGTCAACGTCTGAAGATAGATATGCATCTTTTTGAAACATATAGGCAAAATATGAAATATCTTCTTCAAGTTCTTTTTTATACAACTTTAAGTTAAAAAAAAGTTGCTTGTTTGAGAAACTTTGGCTATTTTTGCTCAAAAAAGGACAGATATGAAAAAGAAATTCGATAATACGGATAATATTCTGGGTGGCATAGTGAAAAAAGTTCGTCAGGAAAAAGGGCTATCGCAAGAGGCTCTTGGAAAATATGTGGGGTTGGGCAAAAGCAGCATCAGTAAGATTGAGAGTGGCAAGACCAATATTTCTATAGATGATGCTTCCGTCCTCCTGGAAGCTATGGGTGAGAAACTGAGTGTACATATAGACAGTCAGTATCCGTCAGCAGAGACTATGATGAAGACAACAATCTTTGTCACAGTTGCAGCTTGCTGGTTTGCAGAGGACAAGAAAATTACCAAACAGAAAGCTTTCAATTTCCTCCAAAAGAATCAAGGCATCAGATTTTTGGAGGAGAATTGGGAAATAGAGCAGACTCTGCCAAGGGAACAGATCATAGAGGATTTGACTCGTATTTGCAATAACCATATTGCAAAAGCTAAGAAAAAGGAAAGGAGGATAATGGCGTCATGAGATTGCTGCATGGAAATAATACAGAGATTCTTACTCCTGATCTCTCCAAATGCAAAGGGAAAAACGATTTTGGCAAAGGATTCTATCTCACTCCCAATTGGAAAAGAGCTTGGCAAATGGGCAAACGCAGCACTTTTCTTCATGGAGGAAAAATTACAGTCAATGCGTTCCTGTTTTATCCTAAAATAGGTGAGGAAAAAGGGCTTCAATTAAAATCTTTTAAGGATTCACAACTGAATGGGCAAAGTTCATTCTCCAGAACAGGGAAGAAAACGGATTCAAGCATGACTACGATATTGTTATTGGACCCGTAGCAGATGCTTTCATTGATCAGAAAATAAAAAACTATATACGCCTATGTGGGGAAGCTTATCTTGATGAAAGCAACTTGAGTATTCTGGTTTCCAGAATATCCCAATTTGGACTTAGCTATATACAATATTGCTTTTGTACACAAAAGGCTATTAATGAACTCATTAAAGATTGAGAATATGGGAAATAAGTATAATTATGAAAATGTATTAGGTGAAATTGCTTGTTATATAGCAAAAGAATGTAACCTTACTCCAAGCGAAGCTGTAGGTGTGGTAATGAATGATGATTGCACAGACGCTGTCATTGAAGAAATTCAAAAATCAGACAAGATAGACATAGAAGCTTTGGCCTCTCGTTATTTGACAGAGGAACTTTGTTAGCAGACTGCCTTTGTGCATTTTAGGTATGTTGAACCCTATTGAATGGGGTATACCGCATTCTCTTCCATAACCCAACAAAAAAGCATGGCGCAAATCACTGCGCTATGCCCCAATAAAAAAAAACCTTATAGTCAAAATAGAAATTAGCTATTCTTCTTTAGTACTTTGCAATCTGAGGATCAAAGTTGGTCCAACCGCTCATCCAGTTGGTGCTGCCATCGAAGCTAAGAACATAGGTTTTGGCACTATTCTTTCTCTGTTGAGAAGCATCGGATTCCTGCAGGAAGCAGAGAAACTCTTGCCGCCACTGCCAATGCTGCCTAGCCAAGTGAAGAAAATGAATGAAAAGAAGGAAAGGGTAAGACATGAAAGATAATGTTGTGCAGGTGAATCTCTGCCTGACCATTGGGGAAATGTGGTCTTCCAGAAATGGATGGAAGCCAATCATCTATTTTAAGGAAGAATAAGAAAGAATACGAAAAGATAATCCGAAACAGAAGCATTGACAGCTATCTGTTTCGGATTTTTTTTGCAATGATTAATTTCCAGCGCAGTTCTTCCTCAACCACATCCCGAAGAAGCGGTCGTAGATGATATAGCTGCCATTGTACTTGTAGATGAATTCTCTATTGATCAGCGTCTTGAGAGCAAGACTTATGCTGCTGGCAGCAGGCAAGTTGTGGCGGCTGATGAAATCCTGCGAAAGAATGGAGGTGACAGCCTTATCCTGAGCAATGGCAGATAGAAGGGCTGCCTGATTGTCAGTAAGGGAATCGTAGTAATTCACGAATGCCACTTCCTGCTCGTTCACCAATTCCAGGGTTACATCATCTATTTCCGCTGTCGTTATTTCCTTTCCGTTCTGATAGAGTCGGTTCAGAATATCCTGTATATACCAGGTTTGACCATCCACCTTATTATATAGATAGGCAAAGGTATCATGATTCATAGTCAGATTACGGGTTCCCATCCATCTGTTGGCAAAACGATGATACTCATCCAGGTTGATGAGGGGAAGATTGAGAATTTGCGAACTCTGATAGAATGGTCGCTTTGCCGACAGGAACATGTCGGTCATCATGTGCTGCTTACTGCCTGCAAAGATGAAATATACATTCGGCAAAAACTGGATGTAGGAGCGCAGCAGGGCCTCTGTGCCATCTTCAGGATATTCGGCTATCTGCTGAAACTCGTCTATGGCAATATAGATTCGTTTCTCCGATTGTTTCAGATACTCGAAGATATGTTTGAGAGAATCTTCGCTCTGGCTTGGTGAAACCGTAATCGAGAACGTAGGGATTCCCGTCATCTCATCAAACGACATCGTAGGCTTGTAGCCGGCAAAGAAAGTGGTAATCTTGCGCATGGCAGTTTGCGAGAAAGTATCAACCTTCCCGATAACCGTTTTTGCCAATAATTGGATGAATTGGCTCAGATTTCTCGTGGCATTGATGTCGAGATAGAAACAATGCGTCTCTGGCTCCTGCTTGCTGATGTTCTCAAAGACATGGTGTATGAGTCCCGTCTTTCCGATGCGTCGAGGAGAGATGAGGACGATGTTGCGCTCATTCTGCAAAGCCTTCATGATGAGATCCGTCTCTTTCTTGCGGTCGCAGAAGTATTCTGTTCCCTTATATCCGTAGATAACAAATGGGTTATTCAGCTGTTCCATAACGTTTTATATCTATTCCATGTTTTATGTTACATATTTTATGAAATGCAAAGATACGATTTTTTATGTAACTATCATCATTCTTTTCCTAATAATTTTTAAAACTTTCATTTTCCGTGTTTCAACTTTCTCATAGACAGCATCGTCGATGAGGTATCTACGACGGTCAGGCAAATGACTGTGTTTTTAGAAGAGATTTGTAAGCTCATTTTGTGATATTTCTAAACAGAATATTGCATTTGGGCGTTATTTTGTCGTGAAAAATATCTTTCTGATATGAAAAACCTCAAAAATAAGAAATATTGCTTGGCTTTTTGCTGGAATTGTTATACCTTTGCATCTAAATACATATTTTATGAAATCTTTTATAAAATAATGCAGCATGACATATAAACGTAGCATATTATAAAACAGGCTAAGTGAATATATAAGAAAGCTTATATAAATTTATATATATTATGGTATATATATTGATGTGTTTTAAGATTATGTGAGGATAATAAATATAAGAAGTGATAGATAATATGAGAATGAAGGTTTTATTTGCTTCCCTGTTGCTGGCTGCTTCGGGGCAAGTGCTGGCACAGTCTTCCGGACCAGTTGGAGGACAGGTCTTCGATGAGAATGGAGATCCCGTAGTGGGTGCCCAGATTTTGGTAAAAAGTTCTAAGACAGGAACTGTGACCGACATTGACGGTAAGTTCAGTCTGCCAAGTGTAAAACAGGGCGAGGCAATCGTGATCAGTTATCTCGGTATGGACTCCCAGACCGTGAAGGCTGCTCCGGGCATGAAGGTAAACATGCACTCGCAAGACCGCCAGCTCGATGAAGTCATTGTCGTGGCTTATGGTGAGCAGAAGAAATCCTCTTTCACGGGTTCAGCAGGTGTATTGGATGCAGACAAAATAGCCGTGCGTCCTGTAAATAATGTAGCTGATGCCTTGGAAGGTCAGGTTGCTGGTGTGCAGATGTACAAGTCTTCAGGTGATCCTTCTGCCACTCCTTCTTTCTTGATTCGTGGTATCAGTTCTATCAATGCCAACCAGGAACCATTGATTATCCTGGATGGTGCACCATTCTCTGGTTCATGGAATGATATCAACCCAAACGATGTGGCTTCCATGACCGTATTGAAGGATGCTGCATCCAATGCTCTTTATGGAGCCCGTGGTGCCAATGGCGTCATCATGATTACTACTAAGAATCCGCAGAAGGGCAAAACCGTGGTTACGCTGGATGCCAAGTGGGGCAGCACGAGCCGTGCCACCCAGGATTATGATATGATTTCCGATCCAGGACAATATTATGAGTTGCAGTATGGTGCTGTTTATCGCAATAATATCGCCAATGGCATGACTCCTTATGCAGCCCATGCCGCAGCCAACAAATCTATTATCAGCAGCGATACTTCCAATGGCGGTTTGGGTTATCTCTGTTATGCAGTGCCAGACGGTCAGTATCTCATCGGTGATAATGGCAAGCTGAATCCGAATGCTACTCTTGGCAATCGTGTATATTATAAGGGTAAGGTATATACTGTCACTCCAGACAACTGGTTGGACGAGTCTATGCGTCACACCTTGCGTCAGGAATACAATGTGAGCGTGAATGGTGGTAACGATGCGGCTCAGATGTATGCTTCCTTGGGTTATCTCAATGAACCTGGTATTGCCTATGGTTCTGGTATCAAGCGCTATACCGCCCATCTGAAGTCAACCTTGAAGGCTAACGAATGGTTGAAGGTGGGTGGCAATGTGAACTATGCACATACCAATACCGACCAGGCTGGTTCTAACTCTGGCTATAATGTCTTCTATGCAGCGAGCCGTATAGCTCCGATTTATCCTCTTTATATTCGTGATGGTGAGGGCAATATCATGACCGACCAGAATGGTAAGATGTGTGACTATGGTGATGGCGCAGTCAATGGACTTGTGCGTAGCGTAGTGGCAAAGCAGATTAACTCATTGAAGGATGACCAGTTGCAGACCAATAATTCAGTGGCTAATTCCTTCTCTTTGGCTGGTTTTGCCGACATCACTCCTACATTTGTCAAGGGATTGAAGTTGACTCTCAATGGCACGGTGAGTGATTATGAGTATCGCTATACCTCTACCTACCAGCCTTTCTATGGATGGGGCGCAATGTCTTATCCGGAGGGACAGGTGAGCAAGAGCCATAGTCGTACGTTTGCAACCAACTTCCAGCAACTCATCAATTATGCCCATAGCTTTGGCAATCACAATATGACTCTGCTCTTCGGTCATGAGAATTCTACTTCTACAGACGAGGGCGTAAGTGCTACGCGTTCTGGTATGTTCTCTTATTTCGACAACCAGGAATTGAGCGGTGCCATCAAGGTTCAGGACGGCAGTTCCAATCAGTCAAAATATAATACCGAGGGCTATTTCTTCCGTGGTATGTATGATTATGACGGCAAGTATTTTGCCCAGGCATCCTATCGCTGTGATGCATCTTCCAACTTTGCTCCAGGTCATCGCTGGGGTAGTTTCTATTCCTTCGGTGGTGCTTGGATTCTCACCAAGGAGAAATGGATGGAGAGCAGCAAGGGATGGCTCGATATGCTGAAAGTGAAGGCTTCCTTCGGTCAGCAGGGTAATGATGGTATCGGCAGCAACCTCTACCGCGACCTCTATGTGGTGCGCAATAATAATGGCGAGGTGGCTGTTACCGTCAGTTCCAAGGGTAATCCTAACATCACTTGGGAGACCAATACCAATGTCAATGCAGGTGTGGAGTTCGGTATGTTCAATAATCGCCTGACAGGTAGCTTGGAATATTTCTATCGCAAGACCACCGATATGCTCTGCTATGTCTATTATCCTAAGTCATACGGCTATGATGGTATCTATGACAATGTAGGCGATATGGTAAACAAGGGTGTGGAACTTTCCCTCTCTTATGATGCCATCCGTACCAAGGATCTGGTGTGGAACATCAATCTCAATGCCACCCATTATCGCAATAAAATCGTCTCTCTGAATCCAGACAATATCAACAGTACATTGGATGGTCATGGCGGATATGTAAGTGAATTCTACTTCTATGGTGAGGGACTTCCGATGTACACCTGGCGTATGCCAAAGTATGCAGGTGTGGCAGAGGATGGACAGTCTATGTGGTATGTGACCGATGAACAGGGTAATACTACGACCACCACCACTTATAATGATGCGACAGACTATAACTGTGGCAATCCAACTCCTGATATCTATGGTGGTTTTGGTACCAGTGTGAATTTCAAGGGATTCGACTTGGCGTTCAATTTCTCCTATTCCATCGGTGGCAAGGTGCTTGATGAGGGATACAGAAACCTGATGGGCAGCCCTACATCCACCAGTCTGGGTTACAATTTCCATAAGGATGTGCTCAAGGCATGGTCAGAGGAAAATACCTCTTCCAATATACCTCGTTTCCAGTTTGGTGATGACTATTCCAACTCTACTTCCGACCGATTCCTGACCAATGGTAGCTGGTTGAGCCTGAACAACATCAACCTGGGCTATACATTCCCTAAGGTATGGTCGAGCAAGTTGGGCTTCAGCAAGATGCGTGTCTATGCCTCTGCAGATAATGTCTGTCTCTGGACCAAGCGCAAGGGTCTTGATCCTCGAACCAGTTCTGCAGGTTCTCCTGGTACAGAAAACTATTCGTTCACACGTACCATTTCTGCTGGTGTAACACTCCAATTCTAACTCTCAAACAAAAGGACGATTATGATGATGAACAAGAAAATAAAGAAGATGGCTGTGATGCCATTCATGATATTGGCTGCTTCTTCCTTGATGCAGAGTTGTATAGAGGAAGAGTTTCCTACTGATTATGCGACAGGTGAGCAGATGCAAACTGCCAAGAACCCTGGCAAGATATTACTCAACGGCTTGAATGCCAAAATGGTGGAGCAGTTCTCTTATAACGGAGCACAGGTAGCATACGACTGGGGTTATCCAAGTCAGATGCTGATACGTGACATCCTGGGTGGCGATGAGCCTGTTAGCAATGTCACCAATGATTACTTGGCATGGATAGCCGACGGCACCTCGCTCAATATGTTCTCGCTCTATACCTATTCTTATTATTATGACCTGGTGAGCAATGCCAACAACATGGTGGAGAAGTTCGGTTCTGATGATTCTGACCAGAAGGCATACGCCGGTGCGGCTCGTGCCTACAGAGCATTGGCTTATCTCGACATGACCCGTATGTTTGAGTACAAGACCACGGGCTTCAGCAGTTTGGATGCTCAGGCAGAGAAAAGCAAGGTGGCTGGACTCACCGTGCCTATCGTGACAGAGAAGACAACCGCCAAGGAGTCTAAGAATAATCCTCGTGCTCCATTCTATACCATGTATCGTTTCATCCTGAACGACCTGAAGTTGGCGGAATCAGAGATGAAGGGTTTTGAACGTGCCAACAAGACACAGCCAGATGAGAGCGTGGTCTATGGACTGGAGGCTCGTCTGTGGCTGGAGATGGCTACCCGTTTTGAGAAGAATCCAGAAGACTTGGCTACCCAGCTCGCTCATGAGGAAGATGCTGATGGCTACGCTAAGTTGGGTGTGACCACCGCTGATGAGTGCTATGCCAAGGCTGCAGAATATGCACAGAAGGCGATGGCGCTCGATGGCTATGCTCCGCTGAGCAGCGACGAGTGGCACAATGAGAAGACGGGCTTCAATCTTGCTACAGGTGCCTGGATGTGGTCTGCTTCTATGCAGGACAAGGATATGTTGACCTACTATTGGTATTCATGGTTGTGCTGGATGGGTTCTGAGGCTCCTAATCTCACATGGGGTGGTATGGGCACATATCGCTGCATCGACAAGTCTCTCTATGAGAAGATGCCTGATGCCGACTGGCGCAAGACTACATGGGTGGATCCTTCTGATGTGAATGCCACAGCGGTTCCTTCTAAGTATAAATCCATCCTCAAGTCAGACCAGTGGCAGGATCTCCCAGCTTATGCCGGCATGAAGTTCCGCATGAGCTCTGGCAATCAGACCGATTACAATGTAGCGATGCTTTTCGATATACCTCTGATGCGTGTAGAGGAAATGTACTTTATCCTGGCTGAGGCTAAGGCACACACACAGAACGTGGAGGCAGGCAAGATGGTCTTGACTGATTTCATGAACACCTATCGTTATACCGATGGTTCATACCAGTGTGCTGCTACCGATATGGATGCTTTCATCCAGGAACTGATGGTGCAGAAACGCATCGAGTTCTGGGGTGAGGGACTTGTCTATTTCGACCGCAAGCGTCTCGGTATGCGCATCCAGCGTTATTATGATGGCAGCAATTATCCAGCCTCTGCCCAGCTCAATTCCAAGGAAGGCAAGGTGGCTCCATGGCTCAACTATTACATCTACGACTATGAGCGTGACCAGAATACAGCCGTGGTGCTCAATCCAGACCCAACGAATGCTGCGACCTCTCAGACGGATTATTGATTTCGGATTCATTTATAAAAGGATTTAGATTAGAAATTATGAAAAAGTTCATATATCAGATATTGATGGTGCTGGCTATAGGTGCAGGATTTACAGCCTGTGATAGCGATGATGACTACCAGCCTGGAGCGCCAACCCCTGCCAACAGTATGCAGGTGTATTTCGATGCCGACAATACTGCCGACTATGTTTGTGGTCCTGGCGAACAGCCAGAGATAGAATTGAAGGTGTCTCGTGTGAATGACAGTGAGGCTGCCGAGGTGCCTATCGTCTGCAAATCGGCAAGTGAGGGACTCACCATCCCGTCATCGGTGAAGTTTGAAGCTGGTCAGAAGACGGCATCTCTCACCATCGGGGTGGGAGAAATGGAGGAGGATAAGAAGTATTCCTTCGACCTTGCCATTGATGAGGCTTACGCTGATCACTATAGCAGTCAGTTCAAGGGTACTTCCCATTTTAGCGGTTATGCACTGCAGGCTTCCTGGAAAACATACGTCAAGGATGCGGATATGACCTGGACCATCAACGGAAACCAGCAGAAGTGGACTGTGGATATCGAGCGCCTGGGTAGCACCAACCGCTATCGCATCAAGGATTTCGTAGGTTCCGGTCTGGACATGGTGTTCCTGGTAGGTGGTGTGGCATCGGGAGCAACTTCCTACAACAAGATACTGCCATATACCAATTATTACAGTTATAATGACGGAACCGTAGATGGCTATTACCTCTATGATTCCAGCAAGGGTGAATGGCCTTCATGGACGGTGGGCGACAAGACCGTGTCTTCCCTCTGCATCATGAACTCTTATATCGGTTATGGTGATTATTCCTATGTCTCCTTCAAATTGGGTTATTGTGTATTCGCTACTTATTCCACAGATTATACCGATGGAACTTCTGAAGGCTACAACTATATCGAAGTGATGTGGAATCCATAGGAGTGAAATGGGAAATCATGAGCAATCTATAATTTCATGAACAAAATAGAATTTCATGAACAGAAGAAAATAAAATAACATTAAAATAGCAATAGAATGAAAAAGATATATAGCATATTATTCCTCCTCATTGCCGTTAGCCTGGGCTTCAGCTCATGTAGCGATGATGATGTCGTAAAGACACAGTTGGAGGCTCCCGCTATCTCATCGGATATCACGAAGGCCACCTCGCTGTCTTTCAACTGGCAGCCTGTGGCTGGTGCTACCCAGTATGCATACGAGTTGTATGATGCCAATGACAACCGGGTGCTGGGAGATATGACAAGTGGTACAACCCTGATAGCCACTGGGCTGGAGCCTACCACCACCTACACCCTGAAGGTATGGGCATACGCAGCATTGACTGGCGATAAGAGTACATCACCTATCGCCACCCTTACCGCTACTACCACAGCCCAAACTCCTTTGGCTAACCCTGTACCTTCGGCAAGTTCTGCCAACGGCGGTGTAACCATCACCTGGCCTAAGGTGGAGAATGCCACCGGTTATTCTTACCACTATCAAGATGCAGACGGCAAGAAGGTGAGTGGACTGACGGAGACCAACAGTGTGCTTCTTACCGGTCTGGCTATCGGTGAATACACCATCTATATCACGGCTACAAGTTCTGACCCGGAATATGCCGATTCAGAGCCTATCGCACTGAAATTTGAGCGCACCAAGGCTGAGGTATGGCGCCATACGGGAACTTACACATCTGCAGCCCTTGGCAAGTCGTTTACCGCTACCCTCGTTCATTATGATGATGGCAGTTATACTTTGGAGAATCCGTTGGGGGAGGAAGGTTATAGCATCAACTTCACCGTTTCTGAAGGTTCTACCGAGATAACTCCTTCCATTACAGCCGACGACTATGGTTATTATTCCATCTATCTGAGCAGCAAGTATTATGTGAGCATCTATCCGTCAGGAGGCTATTCCCAGTTTACAGGCGATGAGTATGCTGGCGAGGTTTGGTTCTGTTCATATCTTTATGATTATGATGGCAATCAGATAGGTGATACTTATGGCTATGACGACTTCACCTGGAGCGATGGGGATGAGATTCCAGAGGGCTGCAAGGCGGAAGTGCCAGCCATGCTTACTACCACTTGGGGACAGTATGCGCCATTTTGGAACGATACACCAACCAAGGACGGCAAGCAGTGCCTTACGGGTTGTGTGGCTACATCCCTGGCTCAGATCTTGAATTATTACAAGTATCCAGCTCAGCTCTCTGATGGTACGGTGATTGATTGGGACAATATGCTTCCTTCTTATGAGGAAGGCAAATATACCGATGCCCAGGCTGCTGCCGTAGCTCTCCTGATGGCTCGTTGCGGCGAGGTTGTCAATATGCAGTATGGCACGGATGTGAGCACCAGTCAGGTATCTGATATTGAGAACTACGGTTTTGCAAAGAAGTTCGGCTATATCGTGAAATATTACGGTTATCGCGACTATCCTAACCAGCAGGATGCTAAGCTCTGGAAGGAAGTTATCTTCAAGGAGTTGAGTGCCGGTCGCCCAGTGCTTTATGGCGGAACATCCTATAAGAATGGAGAAAATAACTATTTCTCTCATTCCTTCGTGATAGATGGTTACAACAGCAAAGGTCTCGTGCATGTGAACTATGGTTTCAATGGAGCCGGTGATGCCTGGGTGCCTATCGACAAGATGCCGCTGAAGACAGGTGGCTGGGATGAGACTTTCGATACCTATCAGACTCTGGTAGTCATCCATCGTCCTCAGGATGGTGAAATCAATTATGAGCTTCAGCCACAGTAACGTAGAATTCTTGTGGTTTGGGAAGAAATCCGTAATTAAGTAAACGATTTCATACAATTATAATAAGGAATTGCGTGGTTATTGCTTTTCTTTTTGTACCTTTGCATCCGTTTGGCAAAAATACTTACCAAATCATGAAGGAAAGAAAATTCATTTTGAATAACAGTTAATATCTAATAATAAATAAAAAGTAATGGCTACACTTACAATTTCTATTATTGTCGTTTTCGTGCTCGGCTATGCGCTCATAGCTACCGAAAGCTTGACAAAGGTAAACAAAGCAGCGATTGCCCTGTTGATGTTGGTAGGTTGTTGGACCCTCTACATGGTGGATCCGATGCAGTATCTCCAGTTGATGCACCCTGATTATACAGGTGGCGCTGCTGGAATGGTGGAGAAGGTGACCGGAATCATTCAGGAACATCTGGGCGATACCGCTACTACACTTTTCTTCCTGATGGGTGCGATGACCATCGTGGAAATCGTAGACCAGAATGGTGGTTTCAACTGGGTTCGCAAGGTGATGAAGACCAAGTCTAAGCGTGCGCTCCTCTGGCGTATTGCTATTCTCACTTTCTTCCTCTCTGCCATCCTCGACAACCTGACTACCAGTATCGTGATGATCATGATTCTCAGAAAGCTCGTCACCGATCACAAGGACCGCATGATTTATGCATCCCTTGTCATCATTGCGGCTAACTCGGGTGGTGCTTTCTCACCAATCGGCGATGTTACCACCATCATGCTCTGGAACAAGGGATTGATTACTGCAGCCGGTGTTATCGCAGAGATCTTCATCCCATCTGTGGTTTCTATGGTGATTCCTGCTCTCATCCTTCAGACTATGTTGAAGGGCGAACTCGTGATGCCTGAGGCTTCTGCCCAGCAGAATGCATCTGTGAGCGATTTCACTGAGGGTCAGCGCAAGGCTGTGTTCTGGCTCGGAGTAGGTGGCCTGATCTTCGTTCCTATCTTCAAGAGTATCACCCACCTGCCTCCATTCGTAGGAATCCTCCTGGTATTGGGCGTTCTCTGGACTGCTACCGAAATTTTCTATCGCGGTTTGCATCGCGGACAGGATGCAGAAGGAACTCAGAAGCGAGTAACCAAGTTGCTTTCTCGTGTTGATATGAGTACCATTCTCTTCTTCCTTGGTATTCTGATGGCGGTATCCTGCTTGGCTGAGATTGGCGTATTGACAGCTTTGGGTCAGGGCTTGAACATCGTATTTGATGGCAACCATTACCTCGTAACTGGTATCATCGGTGTGCTTTCAAGTATCGTGGACAATGTGCCTCTGGTGGCTGGTTGTATGGGAATGTATCCTGTGGCTGCTGCTGGTGATATGGCTGTGGATGGCGTCTTCTGGCAGTTGCTGGCCTACTGTGCTGGTGTAGGTGGTTCTATGCTGATTATCGGTAGTGCCGCAGGTGTGGTAGTAATGGGCTTGGAGAAGATTACTTTCGGCTGGTATATGAAGCACATCTCCTGGATTGCTTTCGTAGGTTACATCGCAGGTATCGTTTGCTACTGGTTCATCCGCACCTTCCTTTATGCTATCTAAGGGATAAGCATTTCCGTTGAAAGGGACAATAGTTTTCGCTTACGTGAAAAGTTTATGTAGAAAAGTCTCATAGTCTCTTTTTCTATTGAAAATATCGGCTTAAAGACTTGATAGATAATAAGATAAAAAGAATGAGACTTCTCGGTTCTGATGCTGGGAAGTCTCATTTATTTATGATGGAATATCTGGTTAAAGGTTATTCTTGTTGATGATTGATTTTGGCAATCATTATGACTTATACTGATATAGATAGACACATTTATGGTTAATT